>CANKTS010000001.1:0-35849 GCA_947486485.1 Actinomycetota bacterium
CATTGAACGAACTGAAGAGATAGCACTTGATCAAATTGCACCCCTTAAACACTCACCTGCTACTAAAGGTGGCGCAATTACTAAGGCAGCAACTGAGGTTGGGCTAACAGTTGGAGCGAAGTTTTTAGTTGCATTTACCCAAAGCGGAGACTCGGCAAGAAGAATGTCCAGACTTCGCTCACCAATTCCAATGTTGGCACTAACTCCAGAGATTGGTACTTATAACAGGCTAGCCCTTTCCTGGGGCGTTGAGTCGATGATTACTTCCGTAGTAAGTCATACCGATGAAATGGTTATGCAGGTTGATAGTATTTTAATTGAATCTAAACGAGTTAAAATCGGCGACTTAGTTTTAATTGTGGCTGGCTCACCTCCTGGTATTCCTGGCTCAATCAATGCTATGCGAGTGCACAAAATTGGCGATGCAGTTGGCGGCGTTGCGCCTGCGTATCGTAAGTAATTTCGTATAAAAAAGTAACCACTATAAACTCAGACTCTCTATACGCCTCGGTACTCCAACGGTAGAGAGGACGGTCTCAAAAACCGTATAGTGTCGGTTCGAATCCGACTCGAGGCACATGAATACAAAAGAGCAGAAAATTAAGATCTTAGTTGCCGAAGATGAAACCATCATTCGTCTAGATCTAGTTGAGATGTTAACTGAGGCTGGTTATGAGGTTGTTGCTCAAGCAGAAAATGGGGCAGTGGCAATCGAATTAGCTAAGCAACATAAGCCCGACCTTGCGATCTTGGATGTGAAGATGCCGGAGGTTGATGGCATAACCGCGGCTGAGCAAATCATCTCTATTGCTCCAGTTCTGATGTTAACTGCATTTAGCCAACGCGAGTTAGTTGAGCGAGCACGCGATGCAGGCGTAATGGCATATGTGGTTAAGCCATTTTCAATTAATGATCTAGTTCCAGCAATTGAGATTGCAATTAGTCGCCACCGCCAAATGAAGAGCCTGGAGGCAGAGGTTGCCGATATATACGAAAGGCTTGAAACTCGTAAAATTATCGATCGGGCCAAAGGTATTTTGATGAAAGCAATGAATTTATCGGAGCCAGAGAGTTTTAGTTGGATTCAAAAAACTGCAATGGATCGTAGAATTTCGATGAAAGATGTTGCTAAGGCAGTAATTTCACCAGATGCCGCTCCTGATAAATAGATTTACTATCTATCAGCCAAGATCAAACAGGTAATCCGAGCAGTGCAGGTTCGCTCACCTTTATCATTAGTTATTACAATTTCGTAGCAGCAAAGTGTTTTTCCTAAGGTAATAGCTGTAGCAACTGCTGTGACAATTCCACTAGTTGCCGACTTATGGTGAGTCGCACTTATATCTATGCCCACAACTTTGCGGTCTGGTCCAGCATGAAGCTGAGTACCAACAGAACCAAGAGTTTCAGCTAAAACAACATTTGCACCACCGTGCAGTAATCCGATTGGTTGAGTATTGCCTTCAACCGGCATTGTTGCAACTAATCTTTTGGGAGAGGCTTCGATTATCTCGATACCCATCTTTTTATCTAGGGCACTGATACCGCGCTTACGAATTTCTGCCAGGAAATCACTCATGTTGTAAGTTTAACCTGTGTTGCCAATTAGAATCTCAATATGAGCACCAGCCTGAAGAGATTACTACTTATTGATGGCCATTCCATGGCATATCGGGCCTATTACGCATTGCCTGTAGAGAATTTTAAGACCTCCTCAGGCCAACCAACTAATGCCATCTATGGATTTGCATCGATGTTAATCAACTTAATAAAAGAAGAGCAACCAACCCACATTGCAGTCGCCTTTGATGTTTCTAGGCGGACATTTAGAACTGAAAAATTTTCTGAATACAAAGCTAATCGAGCATCTACACCAGATGAGTTTCGCTCACAGCTTTCACACATCAACGAGATGATTGATAGTTTTGGAATTAAGCACTTTGAATTAGAAGGTTTTGAAGCCGATGACATAATTGCAACCTTGGCAAAAGAAGCAGAGCGCAAAGGTTTCCAAACTTTGATTTGTACAGGTGATCGAGATTCATTTCAGCTCGTAAATGAGCAAACAACAGTCTTATACCCTAAAAAAGGAGTGACTGAAATGTCACGGATGACTCCAGATGCGGTATTAGAAAAGTATGGATTAACACCAAGCCAGTACCCAGATTTTGCTGCTTTGCGTGGAGACCCAAGTGATAACCTGCCTTCAGTACCAGGAGTTGGTGAGAAGACTGCAACAAAATGGATTGTTGATTTTGGATCTCTTGCAAAATTATTAGAAAATACCGAGCAGATTGCCGGCAAAGTTGGTGAATCACTGAGAGCAAATATTGAAGCTGTTAAATTAAACCGAGAGCTAACTCATTTACTGGATGATTTAACGCTTTCTGCCACAGTTGAGGAATTAAGTTGGGCAGGCTTTGATGGTAATTTAATGAGTATTTTTTTTGAAAAGTTAGAGATTAGAGCCCTAAAAGAAAGACTCAAATCTCTGCCACAAATAGGTGGAACACAAAGCAAAGAGATATCTTTAAAAATTACAGATATTACCGCAAAAGAATTAAATGCTTTATTTAAAGATCGCGTGGAACCAGTTGCTATTTCCTTAGATTTAGTTGATGGTCAATTAATGGGGTATGCCGTAGCGATTAGTGGCGCTGAGATCTTTAATGTTACTGGCAAAGAAATAGGTGACTGGATTTGTGATTTGAATCTGCCAAAGTATATGCATGGCGCTAAGTACGCAATAAAAAATCTCAAAATGGCAGGCTTAGTATCAGACATTGAATTATTGGCGTATTTGGTTAATCCCGGTAGCAGGAATCTAGATTTATCAGATTTAGCAGAGCGACTATTAGGTGTTTCAACAAGTAATGAGGATCTATTTGCCAGTTTCGATCCTAAAAGTGCGGCATGGATTTTCACCTTGCAAAAGGAATTACAATCTGAATTAATAAAGAAAGGTATGAGTAATCTCTACTCAGATTTAGAGCAGCCAACTCTCTTGCTACTTTCAAAGATTGAAGAGGTTGGAATTGCAGTAGACCAATATAAATTAAAATCGCTATCCTCATATTTCTCAAATGTGGTCGCTGATGAGACCGCTGCTGCCCATCAAGAGGCAGGGCATGAGTTTAATGTTGGCTCACCTAAGCAACTCCAAGTCGTGTTATTTGATGAGTTAAAACTTCCTAAAACAAAGAAGATTAAGACTGGCTTTACTACAGATGCAGAGAGTTTAGAGTGGTTAGCTGTTAAGAGTAAACATCCAATACTCAAGCATTTGTTGCGAATAAGAGAGAGTAGCAAACTCTTTACAACAATTGAGGGACTAATCTCTGCAACACAATCTGATGGGCGCATTCACACTAATTTTCAACAAACAGTTGCGGCTACTGGGCGACTTTCATCTACTGAGCCAAATCTACAAAATATTCCAATTAGGACTGATGAGGGAAGACAAATAAGAGATTGCTTCATTGCTCAGTCACCTTTTACCGATCTTTTAACTGCTGATTACAGTCAGATCGAAATGCGCATTATGGCTCATCTATCAGAGGATAAAGGATTAATCACCGCCTTTGAATCCGGGGAAGATCTGCACTCCACTGTTGCCTCTCAGGTTTTTGGAGTTAAAGCAGCTGAGGTAGATGCGCAGATGAGACGAACTATAAAGGCCATGTCATATGGATTGGCTTATGGCTTATCTTCATTTGGATTAGCTAAGCAATTAGATATTGATCCGGTTTCAGCAGGTGAGTTGATGAATAAGTATTTTGAGAGATTTGGCGGGATTAGAGATTATTTAAAGACTGTCGTTATAACTGCAAGAGAAAAAGGTTATACCGAAACAGTATTAGGGCGAAGACGTTATCTTCCTGATCTAAATCATGAAAATCGCCAGCGTCGAGAAATTGCTGAGCGAGCAGCGCTTAATGCACCAATTCAGGGATCGGCTGCAGATATTATAAAAATTGCAATGTTAAACGTTGAAAAAGAGATAATTAAGAAAGATCTTCAATCTAGATTATTATTACAAGTTCATGATGAACTAATTCTTGAGGTTGCTCCTGGCGAGAAAGATTTACTTTCGGAGATTGTTAGCAAGCAAATGTCTAGTGCATATAAATTAAGAGTGCCACTTGATGTGAATATCGGATTTGGTAAGAGTTGGGATTTAGCAGCTCACTAGTTATTTATTTGTATTTAGATTAGCGCTAAGTGCGATAGTGGCTTCCTCCTCAGTTGGAATACGATCAGCTGCTTTTAACAAATTAGCACCACCCCTCATTATTAAATACCCGATACCGACACATACTGTTGTTAGTGCTAAACAGTATCTAGGTGAGTACTGCTCTGAAATAAAACCACCTAAAGCTGCCCCTAGCGATGCAAATGTTCCCTCTACAGTCCATAACCAACCAAGTGCTGCAACTGCAGTTCCCTTTGGTCGAACAGCTTCACTAATTTCAAGGTAGAAAACTTGTAGACCACCTGCCATTAAACTCATTACAGCGGTCACTATCATCATTGACCAGTCTGGATAGGTAAAAGCAAGCGGCAGGGAGAAGATGAACCAGTAAAAATAAATTCGCTTAAAAGCTGCAAATGAAGAGGTACGTTTAGACACCATACCGGCAACTAATCCACCTATTACGTTGCCAGCTGCCATAATTGCAAAAATTATGCCAGTCCTACCAGGTATATTCTCTATAGTTGTAAATGCTGGAACTGCGATATCAAATGCACCCCAGCCCAGTCCTATGAATACACCTTCACACATTAATAATTGCATTGCGGGAGTACGCCAAACTGCCAAATCCGACGAACTTTTTCTCTCTGGCTTCCACTTCTTAAGCTGTGGCGACATAGATAGTGCGGCTCCACCGATAAGTATTAATAATGAACATATTCTTAACGAGATTTGTGGGCTGTAATTTAACGAAACAGTTGTAGCAACTAGTGGCCCAAATACTCCTACCGAGTTCATTACTGCGGTGTCAATTGCATATGCAGTTCTTATCTGCTCCTTAGGAACAGTCACCTTCCAAAGGGGCCTGATCGAAAGATTAATTGGGGGAGCAGAAAATCCAAGTAGGCCAGCAAATAGCACGAGCTCAGTCTTTGTTGAGCCGGTTGAAAAAAGCAAAATAAGTAAGGCATAACCTGGAGCAAAGAATCTCAATGGAATTTTCATTCCAAACTTATCAATTAATGTACCGCGTAATCCGGCAGTAGTTGCACCAGTAATTCCATTTACACCAGTTGCAAGCCCTGCAATGGCAATGGAGCCAGTTGATTGTTGAACTTTAAAGAAAATACTCAGCGAGATCATTCCATAGGCCATTCGCGCAGGAAATGAGCTAATTAGAAGATATTGACCAGATTTATTACTTAAAACTTGCGAATATCTGCTCATTTGCGCATTGTAGACCTGATCAGTTTGACCCTAAGGACTAATCGAAAGTAACCTTACCCGTCCCTGTCCCTACTAGTGTTTTACCCTCGGAGTACACCTACCTAATGACCCCCTCTCAAATTGCTGTAAATGATATTGGATCTGCAGAAGATTTTTTAGCCGCTATCGAAGGCACAATCAAGAATTTTAATGATGGAGATTTAGTTTCTGGAATTGTTGTCCAAATTGATCGCGAAGAAGTTTTACTTGATATTGGTTATAAAACAGAGGGTGTAATTCCATCCCGTGAGCTATCTATTCGCAACGATGTAGCTCCGAGTGAATTGGTAAAGGTTGGCGATCGCATTGAGGCATTAGTTTTACAAAAAGAGGATAAAGAAGGTCGGTTAATTCTTTCTAAAAAGCGCGCGCAATATGAAAAAGCATGGGGCGATGTTGAAGGAAAGAAAGAGCGTGATGAGGTTGTTACTGGAACAGTTATTGAAGTTGTAAAGGGCGGCCTAATTGTTGATATTGGACTACGAGGATTCCTGCCTGCTTCGCTAGTTGAGATGCGAAGAGTTCGCGACCTAACTCCATATATTGGTCAAGAGGTTGAGTGCAGAATTATTGAATTAGATAAGAATCGAAACAACGTTGTGCTATCACGCAGAGCATTTCTGGAGCAGAGTCAATCTGCTTCACGTACAACATTCCTTAATCAACTACAAAAAGGTCAGGTTCGCTCTGGCGTTATCTCATCTATTGTGAACTTCGGTGCATTTGTTGACCTTGGTGGTGTTGATGGATTAGTGCATGTCTCTGAACTTTCATGGAAACATATTGATCATCCATCTGAGGTAGTAGAGGTTGGCAATGAGGTAACTGTTGAAGTTCTAGAGATTGATTTTGAAAGAGAGCGCGTTTCACTTTCACTTAAGGCAACTCAAGAAGATCCATGGCAAGCATTTGCTCGCACTCACACAATTAATCAGGTTGTTCCGGGTGAGGTTACAAAATTAGTTCCATTTGGTGCATTCATAAAAGTATTTGAAGGCATTGAAGGATTAGTGCATATCTCAGAACTTGCCGAGCGCCATGTTGAAATTCCAGAGCAGGTAGTACAAGCTGGCGATAAATTATTTGTAAAAATCATTGATATTGATCTAGAACGTCGTCGTATATCGCTTTCATTAAAGCAAGCAAATGAAGGCCAAGAGATAGAGGTTGAAGCTTTCGACCCTACTCAATATGGAATGCCTGCTCGTTATGATGCTGAAGGTAAATTTATTTATCCAGAAGGCTTTAACTCTGACACACAAGAGTGGCAGCCAGGATATGAGAGTCAACGTGAAGAGTGGGAGCGCCAGTACGCAGAAGCGCAAACACGTTTTATGGCTCACAAGAAGCAAAAGGCTGAGGCCAAAGCCGCCGATGCTGCTGCCCCTGCCGCACCAGCTGCAGAGTAAGTATTTAACTAAATTTGGCCTCAGAAATCTGAGGCCATTTTTTTATTGTGTAGGGTTTAACTTATGTTAACGATCGCTCTAACTGGTGGAATCGGCTCTGGTAAAACGGCAGTCGGTGAGATTCTTGCTAATTTTGGTGCGGTAGTAATTGATTCTGATCAGTTAGCACGGCAGGTTGTAGAACGTGGCACGGCAGGTTTTGATCAAATAGTTGCCCAATTTGGTGATGAGATTTTAAAAAATGGTGATCTAGATAGAACAGCCCTAGCATCTTTAATATTTACTGACCCCAAAAAACGGTTGGAATTAGAGCAGATTACTCACCCATTAATTCGCCAAGAATTTGCAAAAATTATTAAGTCACTACCTGAAGATGCGATTGTAGTTAATCAAATTCCGCTTTTAGTTGAATCCAAGCATGATTATAAGTTCGACTATATTGTCACTGTATCTACCTCAGAAGAAATAAGAGTGGCAAGACTGTTAAAGCGTGGGCTAACTAAGGATCAGATTACTAAGCGCATGCAGGCTCAAGCAACTGACTCTGAGCGAGAAGTAATTGCTGATTTGATAATTAAAAATGAAAAGAGCGAAGAGGAGCTGTTTACTCAAGTTGAAAAATTATGGGAGCTTTTGCAATCTAAAAATAAGGCTAAATAATGAGACCGATTACTGACTTAGCCCGTAGGGTAAACCCGTTTGAGGTGATTAGCGATTATGTGCCAGCAGGTGATCAGCCAACTGCAATTACTGAATTAGTTGCCAGATTAGCAAAAGGTGAGCAGGATGTAGTTTTGCTGGGTGCCACTGGAACTGGAAAATCAGCCACTACTGCTTGGTTAATTGAGCAGGTACAAAGACCTACTTTGGTAATGGCTCCTAATAAGACATTGGCTGCTCAACTAGCAAATGAGTTTAAAGAGCTATTACCAAATAATGCAGTTGAGTACTTTGTTTCTTATTATGACTATTACCAGCCAGAGGCCTATGTTCCGCAGACTGATACTTTTATTGAGAAGGACTCATCAGTTAATGATGAGGTTGAAAGACTTCGTCACTCTGCTACAAACTCCTTACTTACTCGCAGAGATGTAATTGTGGTTGCCACCGTCTCTTGTATATATGGATTAGGTACGCCGCAGGAGTATGTCGACCGGATGGTTAGATTAAAGGTTGGGGATTCAATCGATCGCAACCAATTACTACGTAAGTTTGTAGATATTCAATATAAACGTAATGACATGGCATTTGAGCGAGGGACTTTTCGGGTTCGAGGCGACACAATCGAAATAATCCCTATGTATGAGGAGTTAGCGCTTCGAATCGAGATGTTTGGTGATGAGATTGAAAAAATTATGACGCTGCATCCACTTACTGGAGAGATCGTTAGAGATGAGAGCGAGATGTATGTCTTCCCAGCTACTCACTATGCAGCAGGCCCTGAAACGATGGTGCGTGCAATTGGAGAGATTGAAGCCGAACTTGAAAAGCGGGTTGATGAGTTTGAACGAGCAGGAAAATTACTCGAAGCGCAACGGATTAAAATGCGAACAACCTTTGATATTGAGATGATGCAGCAATTAGGTTTCTGTTCTGGAATTGAGAATTATTCTCGTCAATTAGATGGTAGAGCACCCGGCTCCGCGCCAAACTGCTTGTTAGATTACTTTCCAGAGGATTTTTTGGTAGTAATTGATGAATCTCATGTGACTGTGCCGCAGATCGGGGCAATGCATGAAGGAGATGCTGCTAGAAAGCGCACATTAGTTGAACACGGTTTTCGACTGCCCAGCGCTATGGATAACAGACCGCTTAAGTTTGCGGAGTTCTTAGATCGTTGCGGGCAGAAGGTTTATCTATCTGCTACACCTGGAAAGTATGAACTAGAGAAAACTAATAATGATGTGGTTGAACAGGTTATTAGGCCAACTGGATTAGTTGATCCAAAAATAGTGGTCAAACCAATTAAGGGCCAGATTGATGATCTGGTAAGTGAGATCAGAATAAGAGCAGAGAAAAATGAGCGAGTCTTAGTTACAACTCTTACCAAAAAGATGTCAGAGGACTTAACTGATTATATGTTGGGACTCGGAGTAAAGGTTAGGTATTTGCACTCTGAGGTTGATACATTGCGTAGAGTCGAATTATTACGGGAGCTACGTACCGGAGAATATGATGTATTAATCGGTATTAACTTACTTCGTGAGGGCTTAGATTTGCCAGAGGTTTCACTAGTTGCAATCTTAGATGCTGATAAAGAGGGTTTCCTTAGATCAACTACATCACTTATTCAAACAATTGGTAGAGCAGCACGAAATGTTTCCGGTGAAGTACATATGTATGCAGATAATATGACTAACTCAATGACTCGAGCAATTGATGAAACAAATCGCAGACGTGCTAAACAAGTGGCCTACAACACCGAACATGGGATAGATCCAACTCCACTACGTAAGCGGATCGCAGATATCACAGATTTAATAGCGAAAGAGATAGATGACACAGAGGATTTAGCAGCATCTACAAAGAAGATCGGCTTTACTAGTGGCATTACAAATAGGAGTTCTCACTCACTTCCTCGCCAGGAATTGATTGCTTTGATTGAATCACTAACTGAGCAGATGAAGTCAGCAGCAGCCGAGCTTAGTTTTGAGTTAGCAGCAAGGCTACGAGATGAGATCAGAGAGCTAAAGCGAGAGTTAAAAGGTATGCAGGAGGCTGGCAACTAATGAATGATCGGTTAATAGTTCGTGGTGCCCGTGAGCATAATCTTAAAAATGTTTCATTAGATATGCCACGTAATTCACTAATTGTTTTTACTGGTCTTTCTGGATCTGGAAAATCATCACTAGCCTTTGATACTATTTTTGCTGAAGGACAGAGACGGTATGTTGAATCACTTTCAGCCTATGCTCGACAGTTCCTAGGGCAGATGGATAAGCCAGATGTAGATTTTATTGAGGGTCTATCACCTGCAGTTTCAATTGATCAAAAATCAACAAATCGAAATCCGCGCTCAACAGTTGGCACAATTACTGAGGTTTATGATTATCTACGTTTACTTTTTGCTCGGGCTGGTAAACCACACTGCCCAAAGTGTGGAAAGGCGATAGCAAAGCAGACTCCACAAAATATTGTTGACCAAATTCTGCAGATGCAGGATGGTAGTAAGTTTCAAGTTCTTGCTCCAGTTATTAGGGCGAGAAAGGGTGAATTCCTAGATCTTTTTAAAGATTTTACAACACAAGGGTATGCCAGAGTGCGGGTAGATGGCACGGTTTATGCAATTGCCGAGGTGCCTAAGCTAAAGAAGCAAGAAAAACACACAATCGAGGTTGTAGTAGATCGATTAAGTGTTAAGGCAGAAAGTAAATCTCGAATTACAGATTCTATAGAGACAGCACTTCGACTTGCTAGCGGGTTAGTAATTCTAGATTTCGTAGATCTTAAAGCAGGCTCTGCAGATAAAGAGAAATCTTTTAGCGAGCATATGGCATGTCATGAGTGTGAATTATCTTTTGAGGAGTTAGAACCAAGATCGTTCTCTTTTAATTCACCCTTTGGCGCATGTCCTGAGTGCTCTGGTATTGGTACAAAACTTGAGGTTGATGAGGATTTATTAATTCCAGATGATTCGATATCTATCTATGAAGGTGCGATTGCACCCTGGTCAGGAGGGCAATCTTCTGAGTACTTTCTGCGCCTACTAGAGGGATTGGCAACGGATCTAAAGTTTTCACTAGATAATCCTTGGAAAAAGCTATCGGAAAAAGTTAGGACTGCTATTTTGCATGGCTGGGATTATGAGGTACATGTTAAGTATAAAAATAGGTATGGTCGAGTTCGTAATTACACCACTGGATTTGAGGGAGTAGTACCTTTTATTCACCGCCGCCATGCAGAAACTGATAGTGATTTTAGTAGAGATAAGTATGAAGCTTACATGCGTCAGACCCCGTGCCCAGTATGTAGTGGCAGTCGCCTAAAACCTGAAGTTTTAGCGGTTACGTTAGGTGGGAAGAATATTGCGCAAATTTGTGAGTTTTCAATTGCAGAGTGTGAGGTGTTTCTAAAAAACATATCTCTTTCTGCTCGTGAAAAGAAGATTGCCGAGCGAGTATTAAAAGAGGTAAATGACAGACTCAAGTTCCTGCTAGATGTAGGTCTTGATTACTTATCTCTTGCCCGCCCTGCTGCAACACTTTCAGGTGGTGAAGCACAACGAATTAGACTTGCCACCCAAATTGGTTCTGGCTTAACTGGAGTTTTATATGTTTTAGATGAACCAAGTATTGGTTTACACCAGCGTGATAATCGCAAGTTAATTGAAACTCTTACCAAACTTCGCGATCTCGGAAACACCTTAATTGTGGTTGAGCATGATGAGGACACAATTCGAACCGCTGACTGGATAGTTGATATTGGACCAGGTGCTGGCGAGCATGGCGGCAAGGTTGTTTCATCTGGCAGCTATGAGCAGTTGATAGTAGCGAAGGACTCCATAACTGGGGCTTATCTATCTGGAAAATTAGAGATTGCAATTCCAAAGAAGCGAAGAGTGATTGATTTAAAGAAATCATTAACTGTTAAATCAGCTAAAGAGAATAATTTACAAGATATTGATGTCACCTTTCCACTTGCAGCCTTTGTTGCTGTTACCGGAGTTAGTGGATCGGGTAAATCAACCTTGGTAAATGATATTTTATACTCAGTCTTGGCTAATAAATTAAATGGTGCCCGTATTGTGCCAGGCAGGCATCGCACAATTACTGGACTAGATCAACTTGATAAAGTTGTTCATGTTGACCAATCACCAATCGGCAGAACACCTAGATCAAACCCTGCAACATACACAGGTGTCTTTGACAAGGTACGAGCGTTATTTGCTGAAACAAGTGAGGCGAAGGTACGTGGTTATCAGCAAGGCAGATTCTCCTTTAATGTAAAGGGCGGCAGGTGTGAGAACTGTTCTGGTGACGGAACAATCACTATCGAAATGAATTTTTTGCCTGATGTTTATGTACCGTGTGAGGTTTGCCATGGCGCAAGATATAACCGAGAGACTTTAGAGGTTCATTACAAAGCTAAAACTATTGCTCAGGTTCTTGATATGTCTATTGAAGAGGCAAATAATTTTTTTGAATCAGTACCTGCTATCGCAAGATTTCTAAAAACTTTATGTGATGTTGGGCTTGGCTATGTCAGGCTTGGACAATCAGCTCCGACACTCTCAGGAGGTGAGGCACAGCGGGTAAAACTAGCAACTGAATTACAGCGCAGATCAACGGGGCGAACTATCTATGTGTTAGATGAACCAACAACTGGTTTGCACTTTGAAGATGTCCGTAAATTACTTCTAGTATTAAATAGATTAGTAGATACTGGAAATACTGTAATTGTGATTGAACATAATTTAGATGTAATCAAATCAGCTGATTGGGTTATTGATTTAGGACCTGAGGGTGGATCTGGTGGCGGATTAGTGGTGGCTGAGGGACGGCCTGAGGATATTGTAAAAAATAGTAAGAGCTATACCGGAAAGTTTTTAGCTCAGGTATTAAAAAAGTAGATCATGGCTGATCCACAGAGTTATCGACCAAGTAATTTACCAACTGATCCAGGTGTTTACCGCTTCTTTGATAAAGACGAAAAGGTAATTTATGTTGGGAAAGCAAAGAATATAAAGAATCGACTCAACTCCTATTTTGGTAGTAATTTGCAGATTAAAACTAGGAGAATGGTGCATACCGCTGTTCGGGTTGACTGGACTATTGTAAATAGTGAGGTTGAAGCACTTCAGCTTGAATTCACTTGGATAAAACAATACAACCCAGATTTTAATGTTCAGTTTAAAGATGATAAGTCATATCCACATCTGGCGATTGACTTAATCTCAGAGTTTCCACGTCTTTTTATATCCCGTGCTAAGAAAGTTGCAGGAGTTAAGTATTTTGGCCCCTACTCACATGCCTGGGCGCTAAGAAGTACATTTGAGACTTTAATAAAAATATATCCAGTCCGTACATGCAGTGAATCTAATTTTAAATCAGCAGTGCGTAGTAAGCGCCAATGTTTATTAGGTGATATTGGAAGATGTGCCGCTCCTTGTGTTGGTTGGGTTACCCCGCAAGAGCATAAAAAATTAGCAAATGATCTGGTTAGATTCTTAGAGAAATCACCAGAGGAAATAGCAACTCGGATTGAAGAGGAAATGAGTATTGCATCAGCAGCACAGGAGTATGAAAAGGCGGCAAAGCTTCGGGATCAACTAGATGCGATTAATAAAGCCTTTGAATCTACTGATCGGTTTTTGAATGAAAATATTGATGCAGATGTGCTCGCAATCCATGAAGAGATAACTCATGCTGCGCTCTCACAATTTACTGTTGTAGCAGGTCGAATTACCGGTTCTAGGTCCTGGGTAGTCGATCGAGCAAATCTATTAGAGGATGAGGGAATCATCGCTGCAATGTGTGGAAAAGTTTATGGCGAAAATAAGCCACCTGCTGAAATTCTAGTCGACCTACTGCCTCAGGACTCATCAGTTCTAGAACAATGGCTTACTGTTCAACGCGGTAAAAATGTTTCATTATCGCAGCCGGTACGGGGTGAAAAATTAGAGTTAGTTCAAATGGTCAAGCGCAATGCTCACCAAACATTAATTCAATATTTAAGTAAGCGGGCAAATGATGCGGCGGTGAGTGGTAGCGCACTTGCTGAAATTGCTGAACAACTTGAGCTGGCCGAGTTACCACTTCGAATTGAATGCTTTGATATTTCAAATATTCAAGGAACAAGCATGGTGGCATCTATGGTTGTGTTTGAGGATGGTCAACCAAAGAAGAGCGATTATCGAAGATTTTCGATTGCAGATGATGCTGGATTTGATGACACCAGGGCGATGGCTCATGTAATTACAAGACGCTTTAAAAGATATTTAGATGAAAAAGATATTGATGTCGCAGAGGCAGCTGCACAAGGGGCACAGCGACCAAAGTTTGCATACCCACCGCAGCTAGTGGTAGTCGATGGTGGTAAGCCACAGGTCAATGCAGCAGCAAAGGCATTACGGGAGTTAGGCATTACCAATGTCGCACTATGTGGTCTAGCTAAGCGACTAGAGGAGGTTTGGCTACCAAATAATAGTGAGCCCATAATTTTTCCAAGACATAGTGAGGCCTTATATCTACTGCAGAAAGTAAGGGATGAAGCACACAGATTTGCAATAAATTTTCACCGATCAAAGAGATCAAAGATTATGTTGGAGTCGCTTTTGGATGAGGTAGCTGGATTAGGTGAGGTGAGAAGGAAATCCTTACTAACACATTTTGGCTCTGTAACTGCATTAAAAAAGGCTACCTCTGAGGAGCTAGCGGCAGTGCCTGGTATTGGTATAAAGATGGCAAAAACCATTATGGAGCAAGTAAATAACCAAGGGGTAGCATTAAATATTGATATGCAAAGCGGTGAGATTTTAGATGCTTGACAGGTAGTAGAAGATACAGGTGATGAGTATAAATCCAAGGGTTGTTTGCCTAGGCGGTGGGCATGGCCTGGCTGCAACATTGGCTGCAATGCGCACATTAACTAATCAAGTAACTGCAGTTGTTACCGTGGCAGATAATGGTGGCTCCTCTGGCAGATTACGCGCTGAATTTAATTCATTGCCCCCTGGGGATTTACGAATGGCACTTGCTGCCCTGTGTGCAGATGATGAATGGGGAAAAAGTTGGGCGCAGATTATGCAGTACCGATTTACCAGCTCAGGTGAGATGGATAACCATGCAATTGGAAACTTACTGCTGACCGCACTTTGGGATCGCGATGGTGATCCAGTTAAAGGATTGGACAGAGTTGGCCAACTGCTTAAGGTGGTGGGAAGAGTTTTACCAATGGCATTAGAACCCCTTGATATTGAAGGTAAATTTGTAAGTAGATCAGGCAGTAAATTAGTTAGAGGGCAGGTAGAGGTAGCGGCTGCAACCGGGAAAGTAGAGGAGTTAAAGTTAATTCCTAGCAAACCAAAAGCGACACCGGAAGCCCTAGATGCACTACAAAAGGCAGATTGGATAACAGTAGGTCCTGGCTCGTGGTTATCTAGTGTTATGCCGCACTTTTTACTAAGTGAGCAGGCTAAGCAGATACAGCAGAGTAATGCTAAGAAAATAATGATTTTTAACTTGCCAGATAAAAATACTTCTGATGAGTTTTCAGGCTTCTCACTTGAGGCACATTTGCAATTAGTGCTCAATCACACACCTGATTTAAGTATCGATGTAGCCCTAATTGACAAATCATTAGAGGGATTAGAGCCTAAATTTGAGAAGTTAGTTGCAAAATGTGGAGGTCGAGTTGTGGCATTTGATCTGGCAGATAGTAAAGAAACATTCCATCATGATCGGGAGAAACTAATTTTGGCTTTCACCCACATTTTCAAGTAATACCTGCTTAGATAACCCCATTAAACGGTTAGAGGAGAATTAAATGGCAATGACTGAAGCGGTTAAAGATGAGCTAAGTAGGCTATCTATAACCAAGCCTTGTTGTCGTAAATCTGAGGTTTCTTCACTTCTTAGATTTGCTGGCGGTCTTCATGTAGCCGCTGGAAAGATAATTGTTGAGGTTGAATTAGATACTGCGCAAACAGCCCGCCGATTGCGTAAAGATATTGCTGAGGTCTTTGGACATGAGAGTGAATTATCAGTTGTCTCCGCTAGTGGAATTCGCAAAGGCTCTCGCTATATTGTTCGAGTTTTAGCAGATGGTGATGCACTTGCTAGACAAACTGGATTAGTCGATGCAAATAATCGACCAATTAGAGGATTACCTCCACAGGTTGTCTCTGCTGCAATTTGTGATTCAGAGGCTGCTTGGCGCGGTGCATTTTTAGCCCATGGTTCCTTAACTGAACCTGGTAGATCATCTGCACTAGAGATAACCTGTCCTGGACCTGAGGCCGCTCTTGCTTTAGTTGGCGCCGCCCGTAGATTAGGAATAACTGCAAAAGCTCGTGAGGTACGTGGTGTAGATCGAGTTGTAATTCGTGATGGTGATGCAATTGGTGCACTGCTAACTAGATTAGGCGCGCATGAAACAGTTTTGGCATGGGAGGAACGGCGAATGCGCCGTGAAGTGCGGGCAACTGCAAACAGATTAGCAAATTTTGATGATGCAAATCTACGCAGATCAGCTCGGGCTGCAGTTGCTGCATCAGCAAGAGTGCAGCGCGCAATGGAGATTTTAGGTGTTGAGATTCCTGACCACCTCAAGGAGGCAGGAGAACTTAGGGTCAATCATGGGCAAGCGAGTTTGGAGGAGCTTGGCTCTCTTGCAACTCCACCAATGACAAAGGATGCAATTGCAGGCCGAATTCGTAGATTACTTGCAATGGCTGATAAGCGTGCTCGAGAATTAGGTGTACCAGATACTGAAGCCAGTATTAGTCCTGATTTATTGAACTAATTAGAAGATAATTTCCTGATAAGATAAGCACCTCACAACGTTGTGGTGTTAATTTTGGTAAAAATATTAAATTATGGTTTAGGCGGGAATTTATATGTTAAAAGTTGGAGTCAATGGATTTGGCCGAATTGGGCGAAACTTTCTAAGAGCATCCCTTGAATCAGGGGCAAAATTTGAAATTGTTGGTATCAATGATCTGACCGATAATGCAACACTTGCCCATCTTTTAAAGTATGACTCAATTTTAGGTCGATTAAAGATGCCAGTAACTTTCACAGAGAGCACAATCACTGTTGGTGGTAGGACTATTTCGGTAAGTGCTGAGCGTGATCCAGCAAATATTCCCTGGGGTAAATTAGGTGTTGATGTTGTTGTTGAATCTACTGGAATTTTTACTAAAGCTGCCGATGCGCAAAAGCATATAACTGCCGGGGCTAAAAAAGTAATTATTTCAGCACCTGCAACCGATGAAGATATAACTATTGTGATGGGTGTTAATCACGAAAAATATGACTCTACTAAGCACAACATTATTTCAAATGCATCTTGCACTACTAACTGTTTAGCACCAATGGCTAAGGTTTTAAATGATGAATTTGGAATTGTCCGGGGCTTGATGACCACAATTCATGCTTACACAAATGATCAGGTTATTTTAGATTTCCCACACAAGGATCTGCGACGTTCTAGAGCTGCTGCACTCTCTATTATTCCAACCTCAACCGGAGCTGCAAAGGCGATTTCATTAGTGCTTCCAGAGTTAAAAGGAAAATTAGATGGGTATGCACTGCGAGTTCCAGTACCAACCGGCTCTGCAACTGACTTAACAGTTGAGTTGGCAAAAGAGGTTTCAGTTGAGCAGATAAATGCTGCGTTAAAGAAGGCGAGTGAGGGTTACCTTAAAGGTTATTTAACCTATACCGAGGATCCAATTGTATCTGCCGATATTGTTACCGATCCAAGTTCATGCATTCTAGATGCTGGCTTAACAAAAGTTATTGGAAGTACTGCCAAGGTTGTTGGCTGGTATGACAATGAGTGGGGTTATTCAAATAGATTGGTTGATCTAATCCAATATATTGGCAAGACTCTATAATTTAGATGGGTATAAAAACACTTTCCCAATTAGATCCACAAAACGCTCAGGTAATTTTGCGGTGTGATTTAAATGTTCCAATTAAAGATGGTGTTATCGCTGACGATGGACGTATTCGTGCCTCCCTTGCCACGATAAATAAGCTGCTTGCAGGTAATTGTTCAATTGTGATTCTTGCCCACCTGGGTAGGCCGAAAGGCGAGCGCAAAGTCGAATTATCATTAGCTCCAATCGCTAAACGACTAGGTGAATTACTTAAAATCGAAGTTAAGTTTTCCAGTTCAATCACTGGCGTAGCTAACCAGGCACGGGCATTGAAAAGTGGTGAGGTTATGCTTCTTGAAAATATTCGTTTTGAATCTGCTGAGACTAGTAAAGATGAATCTGAGCGCGCGGCATTAGCAGCGGAGTTAGCTACCTATGGCGATCTATATGTTGGCGATGGCTTTGGCGCTGTGCACCGCAAACATGCATCGGTTTATGAATTGGCTAAATTATTACCAAATGCTGCGGGTGATCTTGTTTGTGCTGAGGTTGATGTACTAGAAAGGTTAACTAAGAATCCAGATCGACCATATGCCGTCGTGTTGGGGGGAGCTAAGGTTTCAGACAAGATTGCAGTTATTTCTAATCTCTTAGAAAAGGTGAATGTAATTGCTGTTGGCGGTGGAATGGTCTTTACCTTTCTAGCCGCTCAAGGTAAGGAGATCGGCAAATCATTAGTTGAGCCAGAACTAATTCCAACCGTAAGAGAATTACTTCTCCGAGCTGAGAAGTTGGGAATTAAGTTTCTGCTACCGATTGATATAGTTGTTGCACCAGAGTTTTCTGCAGATGCTAAACCAACCTTAGTCTCAGCTGATTCGATACCTGCTGATCAAATGGGTTTAGATATCGGACCAGCCTCTGCTAGCAACTTTGCTGCTGCAATTACACAATGTAAAACAGTTTTTTGGAATGGACCTATGGGAGTTTTTGAGTTTGCAAATTTCTCACATGGCACAAAGGCCATCGCAAAAGCATTGACTCAAGTTGATGGAATGGCAGTTGTCGGCGGGGGAGATTCAGCGGCGGCAGTTCGTAAACTAGGCTTTGCAGATAATGAGTTTAGTTATATCTCAACTGGCGGGGGTGCATCTCTTGAGTATCTTGAAGGAAAAGATTTGCCTGGCCTAGTTGCTTTAAGTAAGTAAGGGAGAGAAATGCGTAAACCTTTGATTGCCGGAAATTGGAAGATGAATTTAAATCATCTTGAAGCAATAGCGGTGACTCAAAAATTAGCCTATTCACTCGATGATCGTGATTATGATGCTGTTGAAGTGGTTGTTATTCCACCATTTACAGATATTAGATCTGTTCAAACTTTAATTGATGGTGACCGCTTGCGATTACTTTATGGCGCCCAAGATATATCAACAGCGCAATCTGGTGCATTTACCGGAGAGATCTCAGGTGCTATGTTGGCAAAGCTTGGCTGCACTTATGTATTAGTTGGTCATAGTGAGCGCCGAACAAATCATAAAGAGGATGATGAACTACTCAACCGCAAGATTAAGGCAGTATTTGCAAATGAGTTAAAACCAATTCTTTGTGTCGGAGAGGAGTTATCGGTTAGAGAAGCGGGCACTCATGTGGCTTATGTTTTAACACAATTACGAAATGCTCTTAAAGGATTACACAAACCTGATTTAAAGAAAATTGTAGTTGCTTATGAACCAGTATGGGCAATTGGAACTGGTAAGACCGCAACCCCTGAGGATGCACAAGAGGTTTGTGCCGCAATTAGGCAAGAGCTTCGTAAAATTGGCAGTGATGAGATTGCAGATAATTGTCGAATTATTTATGGTGGTTCTGTAAAATCAATTAACACCTTGGATATTATGAAAGAGCCAGATATTGATGGGGCGTTAGTAGGGGGAGCCTGCCTTGATCCAGAAGAGTTTGCGCGGATATCTAAATTCCATAGAGTGCTAAATAAGGCTTAGATCGGCTTAATTAAGAAAAGTAGAGCAAAAGATAGTATCCTTTGCCGATAGCCAACAGGCTTTAAGCTCTAGTTAGTGAAGGCGAGTAAATGAATTTAGCTCTTTCTATTCTTTTGATCGTTGCAAGTATCTTGATGATTGTTTTAGTTTTACTACATAAGGGCAAGGGTTCTGGCTTATCAGATCTTTTTGGTGGTGGCATCTCTTCAACATACGGAGGCTCGTCAGTTGTTGAAAAGAATTTAGATCGTATAACAATTGTGGTCGGTGGTGTTTGGTTTGCAACAGTTGTTGCACTTAGTTTGTTATTGAAGTAATTACAAAACCAAAGGAGTAAAAATGGCTGGTGGAAGTGCAATTCGTGGTAGTCGTGTTGGTGCTGGACCCATGGGTGAGGCTGAGCGTGGTGAGTCGATTGCTCGCTTTAGAGTTTCATACTGGTGTGCTAATGGCCATGAAACAAAACCTTCTTTTGCCGAAGATGGCACAGTAGAGGTCCCTGCAGAGTGGGATTGTCCAAGATGTGGCTTTCCGGCTGGTCAGGATAAGAATAAGCCACCAATGCCAGTGAAAAATGAACCTTATAAAACACATTTAGCTTATGTAAAAGAGCGCCGCACTGAGGCAGAGGCTAATAAAGTTTTAGATATTGCGCTTAAAAAAATACGTGGTGAGGATTAGTTCTTTTTAATCTCTGCCAGTAATTTTGCTATACCTTCTTTACGATTCTTCAAGTGAATTCGAATCAAAGGTAAATTTCGCTCTGAAAGTGCAGCGGCATCACCAAGTGCCTGCGCCATAATTAATTGTGAAAACGAGTAGCTCTCACCTGGAATTTTGATATCGTTTTTAGATTCACCGGTTATCTGTATAAAAGCTCCATTTTGCTGACCACCCTTATGAAACTGCCCAGTTGAATGAAGAAACCTAGGTCCCCAACCAAAGGTAGTAGCTCGCCTGCTTTTATTAAAAATTAGTGGCTGCAACTTTGCAATCTCATCATCGTCACCTCTTGTTAAATATGCCATCACAGCAAAGTAGGTAGCGGGTGTTTTTACAAAATCAGTAAGGCTCTTAACTGAGGTATTTGAGTAGATCACAAGATCATCATCTTCATAGGAGGGCTTTGGGATTATAAAGTTGCCTTTATCCAGATTAGAAAGTATTTTTGCTGTTCGATCCTTTGCTTCAGTCACATTTGGTTGATTAAAGGGATCAACATCTAGCAGGTGGCAAAGAAGTGCGGTTACCCACTCCCACAAAATAAATTGCTCACCTAAAGATGCTTCAACAACTAAATCAAAATCACCCTTTACAAATCCAACGGATAATCCAGTATGTTCTTTGGCAGGCTCAATAATAACTACTGGTAGCCGGCCAGTTTGATCCTTCCCAGTAGATTCAGCTATTAATTGTTCAATCCAATCTGATAATCCAGGTGTATTTGAGTTCTCATCACAAAAGCTAATTATTTGATCTGTAGCTGAGAATAATGCTGCTGCAATTGATATTGCAGGTGAATCATCAGATAAAAATTTACGAGATGCCTTCTCCGCATCATCTAGCAAAACAGATATATCAACTCCCACTAGGGCTGCGGGTACTAAACCAAAGGCAGACAAAGCACTAAATCGCCCACCAACATTTGGATCTGCATTAATTACCCGAAAGCCACCAGAGCGAGCTGATTTATCAAGTGCGGTTGCTGGATCAGTAATAATCACTATGTGATCAGTAGGGTTTAGATTGCTATCTGAGAATATTTTTTGATAGAACTTAAACTGAGATTGAGTCTCAATTGTTCCACCAGATTTTGAAGCAATTACTATAACTGCCTTATTTAAATCCTTTGGGATCGAATTACTTATTTGATCAGGGTCTGTAGAATCAAGTACTGTTAATTCTTTTTTATAGGTTGCAGCTATTACCTGCGGCGCAAGAGATGAACCGCCCATGCCACACAAAACAATATTAGTTAATTTATTGCTTCTAGCCCAAGCAGATAGTGCATCTAGTTGAGGGAGCAGATCTCGGGATCTGGTAGGCAGATCAATCCAATCAAGTCGAGTTGCTGCCTCACTTTTTATCCCCCATATATTTGGATCTTTCTTAGCAATTCCTGGTGCTATTGCAGCTAATTTGGCAATTATCTCTGGCTTATTTCCACCTAAGACTGGCCCGGATATTTTCATTTATGATCCGATAGCAACTGTTTTGACTGAATTCATTAAATCTAACCAAGCGGCCTCAAATTTAGCCACCCCATCAATCTCCAAGTGCTTGGTCACCTTATCTAGATCAATGCCTGCCATCGCCAATTTAGCTAGGGTCGCCTTAGCGCTCTTTATATTTGGTGTAATTGTGTCACCACTAAATATGCCAGAATCTCTAACTATATTCAGAGTTGCCTCTGGCATTGTATTAACAGTATTTTTTGCAACTAGCAACATTACATAACGAGTTGGATCATAGGCACGATCTTTAACACCAGTTGATGCCCAAAGTGGGCGCTGCAGATTCCCACCCTTAACTTTCAAGCTTTGCCAGCGAGGAGTTTTTTCAAATGCTAAACACGCCTCGTATGCCATCACTGCATTGGCAATTGCCGTCATGCCACGTAACTCAGAATCTATTGGTAGCTGTTTATCTACTTCAGAATCAATTCGGCTAATAAAAAAAGAGGCAACTGAGTGGATATCACTTATTGAAGCTCCATTACTTAATCCTTTTTCTAATCCTGCTGCATATGCAGCCAAAACCTCTTTGTATCTATTGACCGAAAAAATTAAGGTGACATTGACGCTAATACCGCTGGAAATTAAATCAGTAATAGCAGGTAGTCCTTCAATGGTAGCTGGCACCTTTATCAATAGATTTGGGCGATCGATAATTTGCCACAACTGTTTACCTTGCATAATAGTGGCGGCAGTATCCCGAGCAAATCGGGGATCAACCTCAATTGAGACTCTGCCATCAACGCCATTAGTGCTCTTATAAATCTCTCCAAATAGATCACAGGCACTTCGAACATCATCGGTAGTTAACTTAGTAATTATGTCTTCAGTGGATTTATCCTTATTCTGCTTTATATCACTTTGATAAAGTTGCGAGTTGCCAATCGCCGTTGCAAAGATATTTGGATTAGTAGTTACTCCAACCACATTATTAGTTTGGATTAATTTAGTTAATGAGCCATTTTTTAAGCGATCTCTGGATAAATCATCAAGCCAAACCGCAACCCCACTTTGGGATATTTGTGCCAACGCATTACCCATTTGCGTTGCGAATACTTTCTTTAGCAGCACTGACTACATTCTCAACGGTAAATCCAAACTCTTTAAACAAAACAGATGCGCTAGCTGATGCCCCAAAACTCTCTACTGAGATAGGTACACCACTATCACCAATATATTGATACCAAGGTTGTGCTACGCCAGCCTCGATGCTTACCCGTGCTTTAATTGTTTTAGGCAAAACTTGATTTCGATAACTCTCAGGTTGCTCCATAAACCATTCAAGGCAGGGCGCACTAACTACTCGAGCCTTTATGCCTTGTTCTGCTAATTTTTCCCTAGCTGCAATTGCCAGGTGAATCTCTGAGCCGGTAGCAATTAAAATTACTTCACACTTATCTTTTGAGTCCGCACTGCCATAAGCTAAAACATATGCACCATTTGCAGCTCCTTGCGCAGATGCATATTTATTGCGATCAAGCACTGGCAAATTTTGTCGTGAAAGTGCCAACCCAACCGGTTTAGCGCGTTTAATAATCTCCTGCCAACAGATGCTCACTTCATTTGCATCAGCAGGCCTGATTACAGCAAGGCCAGGAATAGTGCGAAGTGCAGCTAAATGTTCCACTGGTTGATGGGTTGGACCATCCTCACCAAGACCGATTGAATCATGGGTCCAAACATAGATGACTGGTAGTTGCATTAGCGCTGATAACCGAACTGCTCCGCGCATGTAATCGCTAAATACTAAAAATGTTCCTGCAAATGGTTTTACTAATCCATGTAGTGCTGCGCCATTTATAATCGCACCCATGGCATGCTCACGAATACCAAAGTGAATTATTCGACCGTATGGATTTGCCCCAGCCATTTTGCTAGTTGCTGGTAAGAATGAGCCCCCACCTTCAATGGTGGTGTTATTGCTATCTGCTAAATCTGCTGAACCACCCCAGAACTCTGGGAGTGTCTTTGCAAGAACCTGAATTACTTTGCCAGATGCAGCTCTTGTGGCAATCTCTTTATCAATTGGAAATACTGGTAAAGATTTATCCCAATCAGGGGGTAACTTCTTATTGATTAATCTATTTAATAATTGAGCAGATTGTGGATTAGCTTTTTCCCAGTCATTAAATTGAACCTGCCACTGCTTATAAATCTCAGCTCCTCGCACCTTCACCGCTCTTGCATGAGCGATCACATCATCTGGAGCGATGAATGAATCTTGTGGGTCTAATCCTAGAATTTTCTTTGTTGCAGCAATCTCATCAGTACCTAATGCTGAGCCATGAGCCTTTGAAGTGCCCTTTGCATTTGGCGCAGGCCAAGCAATAACTGTGTGAAGATGAATGAGGACTGGCTTATTTTTCTCAGCAAGAGCGGCAATCATCGCTGCCTCTAATTTCTCTCGGTCAACATCACCATCTGCTTTAGCAGCAACCTCAATTACCACCCAGCCATAGGCACGATACCTAGCTGAGACATCCTCAGTTGCGCTGATATGTGTGTCACCCTCAATTGAAATTCGATTATCATCATAAATTACCTTTAAGTTGCCAAGTTGTTGAGTTGCAGCAAGTGATGACGCTTCAGCACTAATGCCCTCTTGTAGATCACCATCGGAGCAGAGCACCCAAATATTATGATCAAACAAATCAGTTTTATTCTCTGGATCTAGCATTCCTTTTTCATACCTAGCTGCCATTGCCATACCAACACCGTTGGCAACTCCCTGACCAAGCGGACCAGTTGTTGTTTCAACACCTAATGTGTGTCCGTACTCTGGGTGTCCAGGCGTCATCGCCTTATGGGTTCTAAAGTTTTTCAGATCCTCTAACTCCAAGCCGTAACCAGAAAGATAAAGTTGAATATATAAGGTTAAGGAAGAGTGACCACAGGAGAGGATAAAGCGATCCCGAGCGATCCAATTTGGATTTGCTGGATCATGTTTAAGAATTCGTTGAAAAAGCGTATATGCAACAGGGGCTAGTGACATAGCAGTACCTGGATGGCCGTTTCCTACCTTTTGTGCCGCATCCATTGCAAAAGCTCGTGATATCGCAACCGCTCTATCATCTAGTGATTGCCATTTTAACAACTGCATTTAATTCACCTTTCGGAATCTAAAACCTGAACCAGAGTGTTTAATAAGGCTCCAAGCACTACCCCAGACTAGCGTGGCACCAAGCAGATGCGCCCCCACAATTATCTCAGGTAAGCCAGTTAAGTATTGGATATACCCAATGCCACCTTGCGCGAATGCGATTAAAAGAAATATTTGAATTTTACGAGTTAATATAGCTGAACCAGATTGCTTAATTAATAGCCAGAGAATGGTGCTTAGCACAAGCAAGGCAATCACGAAATCAGCATGCAGCCAAGATACAGATTTAGGATCTAAAGCAAATCGTTTTGCATTCTCATCTCCAGCATGTGGTCCACTACCGGTAACTACTGTGCCAATGATCAAGACAAGTATAGTTAGCCAAAGCAGTATTGGAATTAGGGTGGCAATTAAGCCTTCAACTTTTTCACGACTTATTCCTATCATTTCAAAACGCAATGAGAGCGCACCTGCAATTAAAAATATAGAGAGTAAAAAGTGAGATGCAACTGGAATTGGATGCAGATCGGTTAAAACAGTAATTCCACCCAGTACGCCCTGACCTAATATTCCAAGAAGCTGCAAGGCTGCAAGTATGCGTACTCGAGTTTTCATTACTGCATTTTTTGATAACTTAATTGCCACAATTAGGGCAGCAACAGCGGTGAATAAAAGTACAAATGTTAAAAGACGGTTACCAAACTCAATCCAGGCATGTAGCGCTCCTTCGGCTTGATAGGGAACTGGTGTGTAGGAACCTGGAGTGCACTCTGGCCAGGTTGGACAACCAAGGCCGGAGCCGGTGAGTCGAACCGCACCACCTGTAACAATTAGCGCGCCCTGTAGAAAAACTAGTAAGCCAAAAAGCCTTCCTGGCAGGGATTTTTTGGCTACCAACATGATTTAAGCCTATTGGTTTGTGCCCTAACCCCGCTTGATTGAGCGATAGGAGTAAGGCGTAATTCACACCATAAAGAGGCGGATGGATTGGCGCTTATCGCTGAATTACGCAACACTTATGTTGTGAAAAAGAGTGAGCCAGATAAGACCCGCGATCAGGTTGCGCGCACCATTTTAGAGGCAGGCCCAACTACTGCTGCAGATTTAGCACAGAAATTAGCAATCACACCAGCAGGTATTCGCCGCCATTTAGATTCCTTAATTGCCGAGGGTGTATTAACTGCGCGGGAGCCTTATCAAAGCAGCACAATTCGTGGCAGAGGCAGACCATCAAAGGTATTTGTAATGACAGATGGTGGGCGAGAAAAATTTGAACACTCATATGATGATCTTGCAGTTGCTGCGTTGAAGTTTATGGCTAGCAAAAATGGCTCCCACCTTGTTACTGAGTTTGCACAAAGTAGGGCTAATGAATTTATCCGTAAGGGTGAGCAAATTAAGCTCTCTAATAAAAATATCTCAGAAAAAACTCGGGCGCTTGCGAAGATATTAACTAAAGAGGGTTATGCCGCCACAACTGACAAGATGGGAAGCGGTGAAGAGATTTGCCAACACCACTGTCCAATTGCTCACGTAGCATCTGAGTTTCCCCAACTCTGCGAGGCAGAGACTGCAGCATTTTCAGCAATTCTTGGAACCCATGTTCAACGTCTTGCCACTATTGCCCACGGTGATGGTGTTTGCACCACATTTATCCCTTCAAATAATTCCCAAAAACGTAAATCCAAAACTAAAGAAGGAGCACGCTCATGACCCAAATCGCCCATCCAGAATTAGAAGGTATTGGAAAGTATGAGTACGGCTGGTCAGATAAAACTGATGCTGGGTCAAATAGTCGTCGCGGTCTTAATGAAGAGGTTGTTCGTGATATCTCAGCTAAGAAGAGTGAGCCACAATGGATGCTTGATCTTCGCTTAAAAGGTTTAGGTTTATTTGATAAGAAGCCAATGCCAAGTTGGGGATCAGATTTAAGTGGCATTTTCTTTGACACAATCAAATACTTTGTCCGCTCAACTGAGAAGCAAGCTACCTCTTGGGAAGATCTGCCAGATGATATTAAAAATACCTATGACCGACTTGGTATTCCAGAGGCAGAGAAAAAACGTTTAGTTTCTGGTGTTGCTGCTCAATATGAGTCTGAGGTGGTTTACCACTCAATCCGAGAAGATTTAGAGAAGCAGGGTGTGCTATTTCTTGACACCGATACTGCACTACGCACCCATGGTGATCTATTTAAAGAGTACTTTGGAACGGTAATTCCAGTTGGCGATAACAAATTTGCCGCCCTTAATACCGCTGTTTGGTCTGGCGGTTCATTTATCTATGTACCAAAGGGTGTAAAGGTTGATATTCCACTTCAAGCATACTTCCGAATTAATACTGAGAATATGGGCCAGTTTGAGCGCACCTTAATCATCGCTGATGAAGATTCATATATTCACTATGTTGAAGGTTGCACTGCGCCGATTTACTCATCTGATTCATTGCACTCAGCAGTTGTTGAAATTATTGTAAAGAAAAATGCTCGAGTTCGTTATACAACTATTCAAAACTGGTCAAACAATGTTTATAACTTGGTAACAAAGCGAGCAACATGTGCTGAGGGAGCCACTATGGAGTGGATCGATGGCAACATCGGATCTAAGGTAACCATGAAGTATCCAGCTGTTATGTTGATGGGGCCACACTCAAAGGGTGAGACACTTTCAATCGCCTTTGCTGGTGAGGGACAACATCAAGATGCTGGTGCAAAGATGGTTCATGCCGCCCCTTATACATCATCAACAATTATCTCTAAATCAGTTGCACGAGGTGGTGGTCGAACCTCATACCGTGGTTTAGTAAAGGTAGAAAAAGGTGCGCATCACTCTAAGAGCACAGTTAAATGTGACGCCCTGCTTGTTGACACTATTTCGCGCTCTGATACATATCCTTATGTTGATGTTCGCGAAGATGATGTCTCTATGGGACATGAGGCGACAGTCTCTAAAATCAGTGATGACCAACTCTTTTACTTAATGTCTCGTGGCTTAAGTGAGGATGAGGCGATGGCGATGATTGTGCGTGGCTTTATTGAGCCAATCGCTAAGGAGCTACCAATGGAGTATGCCCTTGAATTAAATCGACTTATTGAAATGCAAATGGAAGGCGCAGTTGGTTAATGAGTTTATTAACTAGTAATTACCTAACCCCACATGGTCGGGAGGAGGAGTGGCGCTTTACTCCGCTAAAGCGGCTTGCTGGTTTACATGATCTTGCAGTAGATATTGCTGATCATATTTCTATCTCCAGTAAAGCAGCCCTTGCTGCCGGCGTATCACTTACTACTCCAGATTCCGCTGAGGTTCCACCTGGCTACGCATCAACTGATGTGGTTACAAATCGAATTCGACAAAATGTTAAAAAGATCTCCTTACTCACTATTGATAAGGATATCGAGCTAAGTGAACCAATCTTTTTAAAACGTAGTTGCACCAGCACTGCTGAACTGAGCAGATTGGTAATTCAAGCTGGCGTAAATAGTAGAGCAACTGTAATTATTGAAAATAATGGTTCAGCTCAAATCGGGGAAGAGATTGAAATTTCACTAGCCGCTGGTGCCAGTCTTAACTTTATTACCTTGCAGGAGTGGGATAGAAATGCTGTTCATGTTGGCCAACACCACGCAATTATTGCCAAGGATGCACAATTCACCTCTTACGTAGTTTCAATTGGTGGTTCAGTTGTACGTATTAGTCCAACTGTTGAATTTACTGGTCCTGGTGCCTTTGCTGATCTATATGGAATCTACTTTGCAACCGATGGACAGCATCTAGAGCATCGGATCCATGTTGATCACAATGTACCAAATGCAAAATCTAGGGTTAATTACAAGGGAGCATTAGCTGGTAATGATGCGCGTACGGTATGGATTGGGGATGTGTTTATTCATAAAGGTGCAGATGGAACTGACACATATGAGTTAAACCGAAATCTTTTACTAACAGATGGTGCTCGTGCTGACTCGGTTCCGAATTTAGAGATTGAAACGGGTGAGATTATTGGCGCAGGCCATGCCAGCACAACTGGTCGCTTTGATGATGAGCAACTATTTTATCTGCAATCGCGGGGAATCCCTTCCGATATTGCTCGCAGATTAGTTATTCGTGGCTTCTTTGCTGAGATTGTAAGTAAATTAAAGAGTGAAGAGTTAGAAGAGCGATTGATGAGCAGAATTGATGATGAGTTAGCAAAGGTAGGAGAGTAATGAGTGAGTTAGCTTTTGATTCGCTAGTTGATAGTAAGCCAGTTGCTATTGAGGTAAATGGCACAGCAGTTTGTGTTACCCGAGTAGGGGATGAAGTTTTTGCAATTGCAGATACCTGCACACATTCTGAGGCCTCTCTTTCGGAGGGTGAGGTTACTGGCACCAAGATTGAGTGTTGGCTACATGGCGCAGAGTTTGATTTGCGTACCGGGCAAGCACTTACCCCACCAGCAACTGAAGCGTTAAAGACCTTTACTGTAAAGCGCGATGGCAACAAAGTATTAATCAGTTAACCCAACAACATAGGAGATAAAAATGAGCGTATTAGAGATTAAGAACTTGCAGGTAAGTGTGTTAACCGATGCTGGAAATAAAGAGATTTTACGAGGTGTAGATCTGACAATTCGATCTGGTGAGACCCATGCAATTATGGGACCAAATGGTTCTGGTAAATCAACACTTGCATACTCAATTGCGGGCCATCCTAAATACATTATTACTGGCGGATCTGTAACGTTAGATGGCGCGGATGTACTTGAGATGAGTGTTGATGAGCGAGCTAAGGCTGGATTATTTTTAGCAATGCAGTACCCAGTTGAGGTACCAGGTGTTTCAGTGTCTAACTTCTTAAGAACTGCAGTTACTGCAATCCGTGGTGAGGCACCAAAGGTTCGTACCTGGGTTGGCGAGGTTAAAGCTGCTATGGCTTCATTAAATATGGATACTGATTTTTCAGAGCGAAATGTTAATGAGGGCTTCTCAGGTGGGGAGAAAAAGCGTCATGAGATTTTGCAGATGGAGTTACTAAAGCCAAAGATTGCAATTTTAGATGAGACTGATTCAGGTCTTGATGTTGATGCGCTTCGAATTGTTTCTGAAGGTGTTAATCGCGTAAAGGCCAACTCTGATCTTGGGGTTATGTTAATCACCCACTACACCAGAATTCTTCGTTACATAAAGCCTGATTATGTGCATGTATTTGCTAATGGCAAAATTGTTGAAGAGGGTGGACCAGAGCTTGCTGACAAGCTTGAGGAGAAGGGTTACGCAGAGTACATAACTGCGTAATACACAATGAGTGTAGATCTATCTAAATACAAGAAGGATTTTCCCATTCTCCATCGCAAGGTGCGAGGTGGTAATCCTTTAATCTACTTAGATAATGGTGCCACCTCACAGAAGCCAGAGTCAGTGATTGCTGCTGAATCAAATTTTTATCGAACAATTAACTCTGCTGTTCACCGTGGTGCACATCTGCTAGCTGAAGAGGCATCGCAGGCTTATGAATCTGCCAGAGAGAATCTTGCTAATTTTATTGGTGCAAAAAATGATGAGGTAATTTTTACCAAAAGTGCTACTGAGTCTTTAAATATGATCGCCTACTCATTAGGCAACCCGGACTCAAAATTTAATGTATCTGAGGGTGATGAGATTGTGGTCTCTGAGATGGAGCACCACGCTAATTTAATTCCGTGGCAACAACTTGCTAAGCGAACTGGTGCAAAATTACGCTGGTTTACTATCACAAAGGATGGCAGATTAGATACTTCTAATATTGATACGCTGATCAATAAGAAGACTAAAGTTGTTGCAATCACCCATCAATCAAATGTTTTTGGAACCATTGTGCCTCTGACTGAGATTACTAAGGCAGCACATGCAGTTGGTGCAGTTGTGGTGTTAGATGCCTGTCAATCAGCACCCCACTTTGCAGTTGATGTTAAAAAATTAGATGTTGATTTTCTAGCATTCTCTGGCCACAAAGCTTTAGGTCCAACTGGAGTTGGAATTCTTTGGGGTAGGCAGGAGTTATTAGAGAAGCTTGAACCGGCATTATTTGGTGGTTCAATGGTTGATTCAGTAAGTATGGAGGGGGCGACCTGGGCAAAAGCGCCTAGAAAATTTGAAGCAGGTGTTCCTAATATGGCACAAGCTGTTGGATTATCAGCTGCAATTGATTATTTAAATATGGTTGGGATGGAAAAGATTGCAGAGCATGAAGCGGATTTAACTAAGCAATTACTCGATGGTATTTCTAAAATTTCTGGGGTAGATGTAATTGGCCCACTTGATATGAAAGATCGTGGCGGCGTAGTCTCCTTCACAGTCGATGGCGTGCACCCCCATGATGTTGGACAGGTTCTTGATCAGTATGGAATAGCAGTCAGAACAGGCCATCACTGCGCCTGGCCGTTGATGCGCAAACTTAATTTAGTAGGCACTACTAGAGCATCATTTCATTTATATAACGACTCATCTGATATCACCGCTCTTCTTGCAGCAATTGAGCAGGTTAAAATTTACTTCAAGGTGGGAAAGTAATGGAGTTAGATTCACTCTATCAAGAGGTAATTCTTGATCACTATAAGTCGCCTAAACATAAAGGATTATCAGAGCAGAAAGATATTCAAGTCCATCATAACAACCCTAGTTGTGGTGATGAAGTAACTCTTAATTTGTTAATGAACGGGCAAATAGTTAAGGAGATTTCCTGGGATGGGATTGGCTGCTCAATATCAATGGCAAGTGCCTCAGTGATGAGTGAGCTATTAATTGGTAAGAGCTATCAAGAGGCGATGAAGATTCTTGATGCTTTTGTAGAGTTAATGCAGAGCAAGGGGCAGTCAGTAGGGGATGAGAACTTACTAGAGGATGGTGTGGCATTTGCTGGCGTATCTAAGTTTCCAGCCCGAATTAAATGCGCCCTACTCGGTTGGATGGCATTTAAAGATGCTTCTGCGCAAGTGATGGCATAGGATTAGCAGATGAGTACAACTATTGATGATGTAACAGAGGCGATGAAGGATGTAATTGATCCAGAGCTTGGCATTAACGTAGTTGATCTTGGCTTAGTTTATGACATGCGGTTAGATGAAAATAATATTGCAACCCTTGATATGACACTAACCTCTGCTGCATGCCCATTGCAAGATGTAATTGAGGATCAAACTCGACAGGTTCTAGCTGATATAACTTCAGATGTGAAAATCAACTGGGTATGGCTACCACCTTGGGGTCCAAACAAAATTTCTGATGATGGGCGCGAACAATTACGCTCTATTGGATTTACTGTTTAAATTTTATTCTAGACCTCACTAAGGTTGTCTTATGTCAATGCATGCAACTTGGATGTCCTTCAGATCTTTAACTCAAGATCAATCTGTTAAGAATCAGAAGCTAAAGCCAGGTACTTTAAAGCGCATCGCCAAGTTTGCTATTCCATATAAAGTATCGCTTACTTTTTTTCTAATTACAGTTGTCATTGACGCATTTCTAGTAGTTGCCACCCCTTTATTACTTAGAAAACTAATTGATGATGGTGTGATTCCAAAAAACGCAGAGTTAGTTACAAAGTTAGCTTTTGCAGTTGGTGTGATCGCAGTTATGGATGCTCTATTTAGTATGGCTGGTAGGTGGTTTTCTTCCCGAATTGGTGAAGGCCTTATTTATGATCTAAGGAAGCAGATATTTGAACATGTCCAAAGACAATCAATTGCCTTCTTTACTAGAACTCAAACGGGGGCGTTGATCTCCAGACTTAATTCTGATGTAATCGGAGCGCAACAAGCTTTCACATCAACTTTATCTGGGGTGATCAGCAATCTTTTAAGTTTAATTTTGGTTGCAATAACAATGTTTACTCTCTCTTGGCAGATTACTTTAGTTTCTCTCGTATTGCTCCCAGTGTTTTTGCTGCCGACAAAATGGGTTGGTCGAAAGCTACAAGGCTATACAAGGCAGTCTTTTGATATGAATGCCCAGATGTCAGCAAATATGACTGAGCGGTTTAATGTTTCTGGTGCTTTGCTAGTCTCACTTTATGGCGATCCAAAAATCGAAAAAGCTGATTTTGCAGTAAAGGCACGTAAGGTTGCAGATATTGGTATTTCAATAGCAATGCTGAATCGAATTTTCTTCATCGCCTTAACCTCGATTGCAGCAGTTGCCACAGCGGTTGCTTATGGAATTGGTGGGCATCTGGCCATTAATAGTGAGTTAACGGTTGGAACTTTGCTAGCCATTACAGCATTACTTGCCAGATTGTATGGACCATTAACCGCGTTATCTAATGTGAGAGTTGATGTAATGAGTGCGCTAGTTTCATTTGAGAGAGTATTTGAGGTTTTAGATTTACAGCCAATGGTCGTAGATTCAAAGAATCCAATAGAGCTCAACACAAGTAAGCCAGAATTAAAGTTCGAAAATGTTTCCTTCTCATACCCAAAGGCTGAAGAGATATCTCTTGCCTCTCTTGAAATCGCAGCAAAACCAGAGATGATGATTAGCGGTGAAGTGCTTAGAAAAATATCATTTACGGCAGCCCCGGGTACTTTAACTGGAATTGTTGGACCATCTGGGGCAGGCAAAAGCACAATAAGCGGTTTGATACCTAGGCTCTATGACGTTACCGATGGTTCAATTTCAATAAATGGAAGAGATATTCGGGATTATTCAATAAGGTCTCTCCGCAACGTAATTGGGGTAGTAACGCAGGATTCTCATATGTTCCACGATTCCATTTTGGTGAATCTTAAATATGCTAAAGCGGATGCTTCACTTGCTGAAATAGAAGAGGTTTGTAGATCTGCTCGAATTTGGGAGTTTATTACATCCTTGCCGAATGGTTTAGACACGGTTGTCGGAGAACGCGGACATCGATTGTCAGGTGGTGAAAAACAGAGGCTAGCAATCGCTAGATTATTATTAAAGCAGCCAAGCCTTGTGATTCTAGATGAGGCAACAGCACATTTAGATTCTGAAAATGAAGCAATGGTTCAAGCCGCCTTGAAAGAGGCACTAACTGGTAGAACAAGTATCGTGATTGCGCACCGATTATCAACTATTGCTCAAGCTGATCAGATCTTAGTAATTGATAAGGGTGAGATTGTAGAGCAAGGTACTCATGAGCAACTAGTTGAAAAGCGCGGTCTCTACTTTGATCTATATGAGAGACAGAACCTGCAGGGAGAGTTAATTTAGTCGCTTACGCTTTGGCGTAAAAATTGCATCTTTATTTATTGTTTCTCGCCCAGCATTTGCTGCCACTACTGCAATGTAAGGCAGAGTAACTGCGCCAACTAATGCGATCCAACGGTATGGACTTGGAAGAATGACGGTGAGAATAAAGCAGATAGTTCTAATCATCATAGAAATAAAGTACCGACGCTGCCGTACTGATTGATCAGTTGTCAGACCAGCCTGAGCATTGGTTATTGATTGGGCAGTTACTTTCTTTTTTCTCACCCTTAAATCATATATCAGATAGGAATTTATCGAGGCAAAAATGAGACGGCCCACATCAAGTGTGAGCCGTCTCATTAATTTCTAACTAGGAACGAGAGGTTCCTCTAGATTTAGCAATTCGACTAAATATTTGATAGCCAAATACTGACATTAGAGTTGCATTGATAATGCCACTAAATGTGAAATCACCACGAGTCCAAGCCATGTCTGAGATACCAATGATTAGTGATGAGGCTGCAATATAAAGATTAATTGGGTCAGCAAAGTTCACTCTGCCATCAATCCAAATTCTTGCACCTAACACACCAATCATTCCAAATAGCGCAACAGTTACGCCGCCCTTAACTCCAGATGGAGTAGCAGAGAGTATTGCGCCAAACTTTGGTGATAGTGCTAGAAATATTGCACCAACACCAGCAAAGATATAAGCAAGTGTTGAGTAAACCCGACTTGCTGCCATTACGCCAATATTTTCAGCGTAAGTTGTTGTTCCAGAGCCGCCACCTAAACCAGCAAGTGTGGTTGCTGCGCCATCTGCAATTAAGGCATTTCCAATTTGACTATCTAGATTCTTACCAGTCATAGCCGCCACAGCTTTAACGTGGCCAACATTCTCAGCAATCAGAACTAGAACAACTGGTAGGAATAGCAACATTGCGCTGCTATCAAATGTTGGTGAGGTGAATGTTGGCATAGCAAACATTTTTGCTGCCTTTACTCCTGTAAAATCGACATCACCCATTAATGCTGCAACAACATAGCCGACTACAAGTCCGGCGAAAATACTGATTCTCCCGATAAAGCCTTTGAAGAATGCTGAGATAAAGCCGATTGAAAGTAAGGTGATCAGACCAACACGTTGACCCTGCATGAAATCATTCTTTGCTGCCCCTGCAAGGTTTAGTCCGATAACCATCACGATTGTGCCAGTAACAACTGGTGGTAAAAATGTGTCAATCCAACCTGTACCAGCCGACTTAGCTATAAAACCAACAACTGCTAGCAAAACACCGGCTGCAACTATGCCGCCGAGTGCTGCTGGTATTCCTCCAGAGGTTTTAGCTGCAGCGACTGGCGCAAGGAATGCGAAGGAAGACCAAGATAGCTTGGTAACTTATTTTGAGTAAGAACGATAAATAACAGCGTTCCGATACCTGAGAAAAATAAAGTTGTAGTCGGTGAGAATCCAGTGATAATTGGTACTAGAAATGTTGCACCAAACATTGCAACTATGTGTTGTAGGCCCATACCCATGGTACGAGGCCAGGAGAGTCTTTCATCTATTCCTACAACCTCGCCCGATTGTATATTTTTTCCATCTCCATGAAGTTTCCAGCTAAGCATCATTGCTCCTTATCATTTGATGTGTGCCTTAATACTTAAAGCACACAGATTTCAAATCCCAAAGGGGGTGGGTTTAATTAAAAAGAATAGAACTGAAATAGCGATTTACTCGTAGGTATCTCCAAAAGTTGACCAAAATTTTAATCAGAATCATGTCCCCACGCTCAATTTCCTCCCCTGGCATTGATTCGGTAGGATCAGCCCATCAAGTGGATGCATACGCTCCCACCTACTTCGCTTAGGCGAACTGGTTGCTTCTTATGAAGCGCGGCTGTCTTTCGCTTGTGTAATGCCTTAACAATCTAAGCGA
>CANKTS010000002.1:0-33132 GCA_947486485.1 Actinomycetota bacterium
TCACCGCTTCAAAGAGCACAAGAGACTGCCGCACCAATTATTGCTAAACATAATTTACCGCTAACAACTGATAATAATTTAATTGAAGCGGCTAATATATTTGAAGGAAAAAAGTTTGAATTAGGAAATGGCATACTGGCCCACCCTAAATCTTGGCGGCACCTATGGAACCCATGGCGACCATCTTGGGGTGAGCCATATGACCAATTAATTAGTCGAATGTTGAAAGCTTTATTTACTGCTCGCGATTCCGCTGCTGGCAAGGATGCTATTTGCGTCTCTCATCAATTGCCGATTTGGATCTTACGCTCAGCTGTTGAGGGGCGAAGGCTGTTACACGACCCAAGAAAACGAGAGTGCACACTGGCATCTGTTACTTCATTTAAATTAGATAGCGAAGGCATGATCTCTACTGTTTCTTATTTAGAGCCAGCAAAACATCTATTACAAACAAAATAATGAAAATATTAGGTATTTTTTTTGTATCTGCCTTACTCACAAGTTGCACCGGTGGTGGTTTATCAACGCAAAGTGAAAATGCATATGTGGCAGGAAGTGGAGCTGCTGTTTATATTAAAAAGATAGATCGAAAAGATGCACCAGAGATAAGTGGTATGACCCTGACTACTGGCATGAAAACTCTTAATCGTAATCAAGTAACCGTGCTCAATGTCTGGGCATCGTGGTGTGCTCCTTGCAGAGCAGAGGCGCCAGTGCTTCAGGAATTTTCAATTTTGTATCCAGAGGTGCAATTTGCTGGCGTACTAACAAGAGATAATATTTCATCAGCAAAGGCGTTTTATGAGAACTTTAAACTAACTTACCCAACCTTTACTGACGATGCTTTATTAATTGGTTTTACGGGCTCCTTAATTCCAAATGCAATCCCAACTACCTTAATTATTGATAGAGATGGCAAGGTAGCGGTTCGTATTAGTGGTGAATTAACCGTAGGCAGTCTAAAGAAAATGTTAGATAAGGTATTAGCTGATGCGTGAATTTATAATAACCCAGGTATTTGATGGAAACCTTCTCATAGCAATGGTAGTTGCATTAGCAGCTGGTTTAGTTTCATTTTTCTCACCATGTGTTATTCCATTAGTACCTGGATATCTTTCCTATGCATCTGGAATGAGTGATACGAAAAGTAGAAGCAGGGTATTACTTGGTTCACTTCTTTTCGTTTCAGGCTTTACTACATTATTTATCTCCTATGGCCTGCTCTTTGGTGGGTTAGGTTCAAAGATTGCGCAAAACTCACGATTAATTTCAGTTGTGCTTGGTTTGCTAACTATTGCAATGGGACTTATTTTCTTGCTGAATGAAAAGTTCTATCGCAGCTTTAAGCCAAACTGGCGAATGAAAACTGGCTTAATCTCAGCACCATTTCTTGGATTTGCGTTTGGTATTGGTTGGACACCATGCATTGGCCCAACACTGGGCGCAGTTCAAGTTTTAGCTTTTGAAAGTGCAACAGCTCAGCGCGGTGCAATTCTCTCTGCTGCTTACTGTTTTGGTTTAGGTGCACCATTTATTTTAATGGGTCTATTTCTAGATAAAGCAGAGCCAATGCGGAAAATAATTGCTAAACGTGGCAATCTAATTACTAAAGTTGGCGGCTCACTTTTAATCGTAATTGGCATCTTACAAGTCACTAATATTTGGGATTACCTGATGAATATTACAAGAGATCTAATCTCTGGATTTATCCCAGTGATCTAGTGAGTACCATATTAGATAGTAGATCTTTTTTGCGTTGGTGCTGGCGCCAAGTAACAAGTATGCGCACCGCTCTTATCCTGCTCTTATTATTAGGTATTGCTGCTATTCCAGGTTCCTTATTTCCACAGCGCACCCAAAATCCGATTCAAGTAAAGCAGTACTTCGTTAACAATCCTAAAACTGCCCGGTTCCTTGATCAACTTAGCCTCTTTGATGTATATGGTTCACCTTGGTTTAGTGCAATCTATTTACTTTTATTTATTTCGCTAATTGGTTGTGTGTTGCCAAGAAGCATTGAGCACTTAAAAGCAATTGGTGCCAAGCCACCAATCACGCCTAAGTATTTAAATCAAATGGAGCACTTTACCGAGATAAATAGTGTTGATTTAGATTTAATTGAGAAATATTTGCGCAAAAAGCACTTTAGGATAAGGCGTGATGCAGTATCTATCTCAGCAGAGAAAGGGTATATCAGGGAGAGCGGAAATCTGCTTTTTCATTTATCTCTTGTTTTAGTATTGATAGCAATTGGAATTGGTTCGCTATTTGGCAGCAAGGGTGATGCAATTTTAAATGTGGGAGATCGCTTTATAAATACACCAACCTCTTATGACATCTTAGGTTTTGGTAAGTATCAGGCAGAGGACTCTTTAGTACCATTTTCAATAACAGTTAAAGAATTTAAAGCAGATTACGATCCGATTACAAATGCACCACTTGATTACACATTAACTATTAAAACTGCAAATCCTGCTGGCTCAACTGAAAAGACCGAAATTATTAAAGTAAATAAGCCACTTACCTATGGAAGTACAAAGATCTATCTACAAGCCAACGGCTATTCACCAGTAGTTATAGTCAAAGATAAATTTGGCAAAGTTGTTTTTGATGGGCCAACCACATTTTTACCGCAGGATGGCAATCTTTCATCAATTGGAGCGATAAAGGTGCCTGATATGCAGCCCCAAATTGGTTTTGTTTCATCATTCCTACCGACTGCAGATCGCGATCCAATCCGTGGTGGTTTCTCCTCCTACCCAGAAGTTTTAGATCCCAGATTATTAATCTCAATTTGGAAAGGTGATTTAGGTCTTAATACTGGTATCCCACAATCTGTTTACCGAATAGATACCAGCAAGATGGAGCGGATTGGGCTTAAAGCTTTAGTACTTAATGAAACTTATAATTTTAATGAGGGCAGCATCACATTTACTGGATGGAAATCTTGGGTTAACTTACAGATCATTAACGATCCGGGAAAGGGATACGCTTTACTTGGTGCGATACTTGCTATCTCAGGTTTACTAATCTCACTATTTACTAGGCAGAGAAGAATCTGGGTTAAACAAGGCGAGAAAACTCAAATTGCCGGGCTTGCTAAAAATGGTATTCCAGGTCTTGAGGATGAGATCAAAGATTTAGTGAAGGAGATAAGTAATGAACGATAAGTCAGCGGCGCTGCTATCAAACTACTTTATTTACTCTGCCATGGCAGTCTACACACTTGCTTTCTTTGCTCATGCAGTTGAGGTTGCTTGGTCAGTAAAAACTCCTGCTGTATCAGTTAAGAAAACAACACTAGATTTCTCACGCACTGCGAGAGTAAGTCGTCTTGCTGCAGCTTTCATGATTTTAGGTTTTGTTTTATTACTAATCGCCGTAGTACTTCGAGGTATCTCAGCCAACCGCTTTCCGTTGGGTAATATGTATGAATTCTCAATAACTGGCGCACTTACTTTTGCCGCCGCTTATTTATTTAGCCTGAAGAAATATAAAGTTGTTTGGTTGGGATTGCCAGTATCAATTGCAATCTTACTTACACTTGGTAGTGCAATAACTTTACTTTACCGACCAAGTGCACCATTAGTACCAGCTCTTAAATCTACCTGGCTGGTGATACATGTTTCTGCAGCAATTATTTCTGGCGGTGTTTTTTTATTAGCAAACTTTATTGCTGCAACATATCTACTTATGAATCGCTACGAACAAAAAGGAGTCAGGCCAGTATGGGCACAGAAAGTGCCATCTCTTGAAGCATTAGATAATCTTTCATACCGGTTAGTGGCTTTAGTGTTCCCACTTTGGAGCTTTGCAGTTATTGCAGGTGCAATTTGGGCAGAGGCTGCTTGGGGTCGTTATTGGGGTTGGGATCCAAAAGAGACTTGGGCATTTATTACTTGGGTGGCGTATGCCGCCTACCTACATGCGCGGATAACTATTGGTTGGCGAGGCAGAAAAGCTGCCTGGCTTTGTTTATTCGCCGGCTCAACATTTTTATTTAATTATGTCTATGTAAATGTTTGGGGAACAGGACGGCATACCTACTCCGGCTTATAACTTTCTCAAGAAATCTGGGTCATCATCTGGTGGAATTATTCGCTTACTACCACCACCACGATTAGTACCAGGCTTTTTTGGTCTACCCGCGACAAACCAGCCGATGGCACCAAATATTTCAGTAAATAAAATAATTAATAGCCAACCCCATTTAGGAAACCTTCTTACACTCTCTTGGGGAGTCATAGCACAATCAATAAAGGCGTAGATATCAATAATTATTACCAAGATAATTATGTACTTAAGCATATGCTTACTTTATCCTAATTTTCCTACTCATATAAGCAAGCAAGCCGCGAGCGTAACTGCAAGTAATAATTGTAACTTTGATGTTTTACCTAAAACCGAAATTAATTCTTTATTATCAGCCCCCTTTAATACCTGCATAAGAGCGTTATAGGTAAAGGGCATCCAGATAAGAGTAATAAGCAACTTGTAATTTATGGTCCCTGCCAGGGCGGCAGTAATTTGAGCAAGGATAAGCAATACAGCATAAAAAATACGTGTTTTTTTATCACCAAGCCTCACCGCAAGGGTGCGCTTGTTAACTAAAGCATCTTGTGGGAGATCGCGCAGATTATTTATTACTAAAATTGAACATGATAAACAACCCATTGGTATAGCAAGTAGTACAGCATTCCAACTTATTTGCTCAACCTGTACGTAGTAACTACCAACTGTTGCCACTAGACCAAAAAATATAAAAACTGAGAGTTCGCCAAATCCTAAATAACCGTATGGCCTCCTGCCACCGGTATAACCCCAAGCAGCCAGCATTGATACCGCGCCAACTGCGATCAGCCAAAGTGAGGTATTAAATGAAAGCAGTGTGCCCGCAATTGCGGCAACTAGAAAGGAAAGTAAAGAGGCAATCTTCACTGAGGTTGGTGTAGCTAACTCAGATGCAACTAATCTAGTTGGACCAACTCGGTTGGTATCAGTTCCCCGAACCCCATCGGAGTAATCATTTGCAAAGTTAACTGCGATTTGCAGAGCAAGTGCTACCACTAAAGCCAGTACGGCGTTTATCAATTTGATTTCGCTAGCTAAAGATGTACCAACTAAGACAGGTGCAACTGCAGCTGGCAAGGTACGAACCCTTGCCCCCAATACCCACTTATTCAATTCGCACCCTTCATATTAACTGCCATTTGTGCAGCCCGCCTGCGATCTGCTTTCCCAATTTCAGTAACTGGAAGGCTATCAAATATAAATATCTCTTTAGGTGTTAAGAGTGGTCCTAATTTCCCTTTTATTTCTTCGATTGAAATATTGGTTGTGGTACCAATACAAAGTTTTTCACCCCAAACAGGATCTGGTATTGCAAAAGCTATCACTGATAAGTTTGGAAAATTACTAGTTATTAATTCTTCAACAAGTGTGAGTGAGATATTTTCACCACCGGAAATTATTACCTCATCTGCCCTACCACTTACTTTTAGCATACCCGTGGTTAATTCGCCAAGGTCATTACTATCAAACCAACCATCAGCACTAATTGGATTTATTTTGCCATCATTTGATAAGTATCCGGTGGCAATCATTGGGCCGGATAATTTAATTAAACCTTCTTGGGTAATTTTAATTTCAACACCATCTAGAGGTTTTTGATTGTAAACACAACCCCCACTCATCTCCGTCATACCGTATGTAGTGACTACTTTGACATGTTTACTCGCTGCCTCTTTTTTTAGTTGATCGCTAAGTGGTCCACCACCAACTAATACCGCCTCTGCTGCAGTTAAGTGCTCTAATAATTTAACGTCCCCTGTTAAGGCTTTATAAAGTTGAGTTGGCACAATTGAAATAAAATCAGCGTCGATATAGCTTGTAACATTTCGATTATCGATAACTCGGCTGCCCAGCGCAGTTGCTCTAATTAATACATTTAATCCAGCAATATGTGAAGTTGGAAGTAGCAGTGACCAACTATCTCCTGGTGTTGCACCTAGGTACTTATGACTTGCATTAGTTGATGCAATTAATGCGCCTGATGAGATCGCTACAGATTTAGCATTAGATGATGACCCTGATGTATTAACAACTAATGCAATACTCTGGTCAATTTCAGTTATCAAATTTGGCTTTGTTGAAAGTGCTGGCCCTGAGCCCTCAAGGGCTACCGCTAAATATTCTTGTAACTGTGGGATTGACCACTCAGGCTGAATAGGGAGCAATCTGCGCAGTTTTTTTTCTTCCATAATCCCCGTAGGCTATCTCTTATCTAAATCCTAATTAAACCTTTGGAGTACGCCGTGAGTAAGCCGATCAAACGCCAGATGGGTGATCGCACTATTCCTAAGTGGCAGACCGGTGTGGGTGGCGAAAACTTTAACGATATTACATACCAGGTTGGCGAAGGTATGGCGAAGATAACAATTAATCGCCCTGAGGTTAGAAATGCTTTTCGCCCTCAAACACTTTTTGAATTATCTGATGCTTTTAATTTAGCTCGTGATGATGATCAGATTGGAATAATTATATTTACTGGTGCAGGCAGTGAAGCATTTTGTTCTGGTGGGGATATAAATGTTCGTGGTGATGATGGATATCTTGGCGATGATGCGCTTAGTAAAAAAGGTATCGGGCGATTAAATGTTTTAGATCTACAGGTACAAATTCGCAGAACCCCTAAGCCAGTAGTTGCCATGGTTGCTGGTTGGGCAATTGGCGGAGGTCATGTGCTGCATGTTGTTTGTGATTTAACAATTGCTGCCGATAATGCAAAGTTTGGACAGACTGGTCCAATGGTTGGCTCCTTTGATGGCGGTTATGGTGCCGGATTATTAGCTGCACATGTTGGACAAAAGAAAGCACGAGAGATTTGGTTTTTGTGTCGCCAATATGATGCACAAGAGGCGCTTGAAATGGGATTAGTTAACACAGTTGTTCCAGTAAAGGAGTTAGAGGCAGAAACTGTTTCTTGGGCAAGAGAGATGCTTCGTCACTCGCCTATGGCACTTCGGCTATTGAAAGCAAGCCTTAATGCAGCAGATGATGGCTTAGCTGGGGTTCAGCAATTAGCAGGAGATGCAACGATGCTATTTTACTTAACAGAGGAAGGTCAAGAGGGGCGTAACGCATTTAAAGAAAAGCGTGAACCAAACTTCAGTAAATTTCCTAAACGTCCTTAATAAATGTTTCCATTTCAGCTACAAGTTGTTTCAATTCCAGTAAAAGCTAATTTTCGTGGTCTTAAGTTTCGCGAGCTTGCGTTATTTGAAGGTCCAGCTGGGTGGAGTGAGTTTTCAGCATTTACTGAATATAACAATACGGAATCCACGCCTTGGTTATCTGCAAGTCTTGAGGCTGCTACTAAGCCGCCGCCTAAACCTATAAGAGATCTAATCCCGATAAATGCCACGCTACCAAATGTGAAGGTTAGTGAGGTTAAGCATCTGCTTGCAGCCTTTGCCGGCTGTACGACCGTTAAAATAAAAATAAATGATTTCATTTCTGATAAAGATCTATTAGTTGAAACTTTGAAACATATTCCAAATGCAAAGTTTAGATTAGATGTAAATGGGGGTTGGAGTTTAGGAGAGGCGGTAGCAAACTTAAAAAATTATGAACAGGAGTTTGGTGGTCTAATCGAGTACGTTGAGCAACCTTGTATTGATATTGCCGACTTAAGTATTTTACGCAGATCAACTAGTATCAAGATTGCTGTGGATGAATCAATTCGTAAGTTTTTAGGGTCAGATCTTGCTAAGCTTAAAGAGGTTGCCGATATTGCAATTATTAAATGGGCGCCTACTGGTGGAGTACGGTCTGCTCTTGAATTAATTGAAAAAATCGATCTACCAGTCGTTATTTCCAGCGCACTAGATAGCAGTGTTGGTATTTCACATGGATTATCACTAGCTGCAACTGTACCAAATCTTTATGGTGCATGTGGGTTAGGAACAGTTGCATTACTTGATGGCGATGTAACAAGTGAGCCATTACTTGCCACATCTGGTTTTATGAAAAACCGTAAAATAATTGCCGATCGAGTATCAGAGTTTAAAGTTGCTCCAGATAGACAGAGCTGGTGGCAGGATAGGGCTGATGCAATCTATGAGGAAGGCTTACTTTGAATAGTTCAACTAAGCTAGCTCACTCTGTAATACGAGATCTTATTGAGGTCGGTGTCAGTAATTTTGTTATTTCACCAGGCTCACGAAATGCTCCCCTACTAATCGCGCTAAATGAGGCCAGTGAAAATCAGTTAATTGATCTACATGCAAAGATTGACGAACGTGGTGCTGCTTTTTTTGCACTTGGAATTGCAAAGGCAAGTAATAATTATGTAGCGGTGATTTGTACTAGTGGAACAGCTGCTGCAAATTTTCATCCAGCCGCCCTTGAAGCCTTACACAGCAACAGTAAATTACTGATCATTACGGCAGATCGACCAGAGCGACTTCGTAAAACTGGTTCTAATCAAACAACAAATCAGGTCGGTATTTATTCATTAATTAAGACTCATGATTTAGCGACTAGTATTGAAATTAAACCATTATTAATTGGCGGCCCAGTTCATTTAAATATTCAATTTGATGAACCACTATTAAGTAATGTAAAAGATAGTTGGCTATCAGGTATAAAAGTAACTCCAGCTGATTACAAAAATAAGGTAACCGGTAAGTTAGAGGTAACAACAGGAGTATTAGTAATAGGCCATGACCGAGCTGGCTACAAAGTTAGCGAAGTAAATGAATTTGCAAGTAAATTAAATTGGCCAGTAATTGCTGAAGATCCAATCTCATTCCCGCAAGCAATAGCACACACATCATTATTTTTAAGCGATGAACAAATTAGGGAAAAGCTAGCCCCAGAAAGCATTATTGTAATCGGTCGAACAACACTTTCTCGTAGTATAAATAATTTTATACAACTTGCTAAAAAAGTAATTGTAATTGACCCAAGAATTTCTAGTATTGATGATAAGCGCCAAGCAGATTTACTTCTTAGTAATCTTCCTAGTGAGGTTATTAGTGGCATTAGTGATACCAAGATTTGGCAAAAGATTTTAGAGTTAGTGGCAAGCCAGATAAAAGAAATACAATGGTCTGAGCAGTTAGCGGCCATAACAATTTGTAAGTTGTTGCCAAATGACTCTGCACTATTTGTTGGCTCCTCTAGGCCAGTACGAGATATTGAAGCATTTGCCGATCCACGTAGTGGGGTAGATGTTTTTGCAAATCGTGGCTTAGCGGGAATTGATGGCAATATTTCAACCGCTTTTGGTATTGCTACTAAATATAAAAATAGCAGTGCAATTATGGGCGATTTAACATTTTTGCATGACATTTCAGCATTTGCTAATAAAAGTAAAGAAAACCTTAGAATTTATGTAATTGATAATAATGGCGGTGGTATTTTTTCAACTCTGCCACAAGCAGGGGTAGAAAACTTTGATCAGCTATTTGGGACACCACATAATCTGGACCTGACTAAAGTTGTAGCGGGCTTTGGGGTATCGGTAAGTAAGGTATCTGATTTAAAGCAATTACAAACTGCAATTAGTAAGCCAATTAAAGGGTTAGATGTAGTAGTTGTTGAAGTTCCAAGCAGAGAGAGTAATGCTGAAGGATTAAAAGAGATTACTCAAAGAGTTTCAAGAGCTGTGCGCATCGGCATTAATTTAGCCTGACTTTCCGCAAACTCATTATCTGGATCTGATCCTGCCACAATTCCACATCCAGCAAAGATCCTTATTGATTTATTATCACTTGCTAATTGGCCACAACGAAGTGCAATTGCAATCTCACCATCACCATGGGCATCAATCCAACCAACTGGCCCGGCATAGCGACCACGATTCATCTGCTCTAGTTCAGTGATTAGTTTCTTCGACACATCAGTAGGTGTTCCACACACTGCAGCTGATGGGTGTAGTTGTGCGATGAGTGTAAAGATATCTGCTTGCTTTGCACTGTCATTTAAAACCCCTGTTACATCTGTTGCTAAATGCATCACATTAGCAAGGTGTAGCACAAACGGTGACTCTGGAATATTTGTAGAAGAACAAAAAGTAGCTAGCACATCCGCAATTGACTTAACTGCATGCTCATGCTCCTCCAGATCCTTAGATGATTTAGCAAGAGATGCTGCAAGTGCCAAATCTCGATCCTCATTACCAGTCTTACGAATTGTTCCTGCTAAAACCCTTGAGGTAACAAGTGATTTACTAAGTCTTATTAGCAGTTCTGGCGTAGCACCAATTAAGCCGTCTATCAAGAAGAGCCAAGTGGATGGATAATCAATCTCTAGCCGCTGTAGTAAGTTGCGTGGGTTAATTTCAACATCACTAACTGCTGTTATATCTCTTGCTAAGACTATTTTTTCGATTTGTCCAGATTTAATTGCAGTAACTGCTAAGCCAACCTTCTCACGCCACATCTGCTCACTTATTGATCCACCTTGCCACAAAATATGACCACTCACAGCTGAGTTATTAACCTTTGATAAATCAGGTTGGTTAGAACTTCCTACCCAAGTAATCCAAGACTTACCATTTTTTTGTCCCAGAATAATCTCAGGGATAACCAGAATTGAAGGCTGATTTGGGTCAAAAGAAAAAGAAGTAAAAAGGATTGGTCCAGTCCCACCGCCATGTACATTGTTTTTGATCATAAATTCAGATAATTGTTGATTCCACCAAGTGCGAGCATCGGTAAATCTATTCTCACCTTTTACTTCAAATCTTTTATACTCACCAAAACCAATTAACCCATCACCACTTCTAACCCAAGCGGTTACTAAATCTAATTTAGTACTTACCGAGGTTAATACCGGGTGCTCTCCCAATATCTCAGTAGTAATTAAAACCGACATGATTAAATGCGCCTGTCTATTTGTTGGATTTGTCTGTGAAGCCTACTCCTTAGAGAATAGGGGTGTGGTCCGGGCCAATCTAAATAAAGATCCAGATGATGTAGCCAAGATGTTTGATGGTGTTGCCAACCGCTATGACTTTTTAAACGACCTACTTAGCTTTGGTCGAACTAAGTCTTGGCGACGCAATGTGACTTCGATCATTAAGCCACAAAGCGGTATGAAGATTTTAGATATTGCAGCTGGTACTGGCTCATCTACTCGCCCTCTAGTTGATAAAGGCGCAGATGCTATTGCGTTGGATTTTTCAGAAGGCATGCTTAATCAAGGGCGCAAGAAAAATACTGATATTAAGTTTGTTAAAGGAGATGCATTAAATTTACCATTTGCAGAAAATACATTTGATGTAACAACAATTTCATTTGGCCTTCGTAATACTTCAAATACAAGTGCTGCACTTAAAGATGCGCTACGAGTAACAAAATCTGGTGGAAGAATTGTGGTAGCAGAATTTTCTCATCCTGCTAATTTAATTTTTAGAAAAATATATCTAAATTATTTAATGGCAGCTCTTCCTTTAATTGCAAAGAGGTTGAGTAGAAATCCAGAGGCTTATATCTATTTAGCTGAATCGATCAAAGCATGGCCAGATCAAACGAGCCTAGCTGCCATAATGGGCGATGTTGGCTGGAAATCTGTAGTTTGGCAGGACTTAACCTTCGGAATTGTCGCAGTTCACATTGGCTATAAGGGGTAAGTGGCAAATGTGCATGCCACCTGAGAATAAGATTTGACCGTATGAATACCTCAATTAATCCATATGTACCAATCCTGGCGATTGGGGCGATCGGCTTTGGGTTTGCTCTCATTTCAATTGTGGCTGCAGCACTTACTGGACCTAAAAGATATAACCGCGCAAAGTCAGATGCTTACGAGTGTGGCATTGAGCCATCACCACAAGCTGCTGGCGGCGGCAGGTTTCCTGTTAAGTACTTTTTAACGGCAATGTTATTTATTGTTTTTGATATTGAGATTGTCTTTTTATATCCATGGGCGGTCTCCTTTGACCGACTTGGCTTATTTGGTTTAGTTGAGATGGGTTTATTTATTGGCACTGTATTTATTGCATACGCCTATGTTTGGCGCCGTGGTGGATTGGAATGGGATTAATTGTGGGTTTAGAAGAAAAATTACCAAGTGGGTTTTTACTTACAACGGTTGAAAAACTTGCTGGCTATATGCGCAAGAACTCACTATGGCCTGCCACATTTGGTTTAGCATGTTGCGCGATTGAAATGATGGCCGCTGGTGCTGGGCGATATGACTTAGCAAGATTTGGTATGGAGGTATTTCGTGCTTCACCTCGCCAGGCAGATTTAATGATTGTTGCTGGCAGAGTTAGCAACAAGATGGCACCAGTTGTGCGCCAGATTTATGATCAAATGGCAGCTCCTAAGTGGACCATTGCAATGGGAGCGTGTGCATCATCTGGTGGCATGTTTAACAATTATGCAATCGTGCAGGGTGTTGACCACATAATTCCAGTAGATATTTACCTACCAGGTTGTCCACCGCGTCCGGAGATGCTGATGGATGCAATTCTAAAATTACATGAGCAAATTGGTAATGAGAAGCTAGGGCCAAATAGAGAGAAGATAATTAAAGAGGTAGAGGCGGCTGCGCTCGCTGCAAAACCAACCCATCAATTAAAAGGATTGCTTGCATGAGTGAAAAAGGAATGTTTGGTGTGCAAGGCAGTGGCGATACCTCAGGCTTTGGTGGTTTAGTAAGTGCGAACATAAATATTGGCTCAACTCAGCGCCCATTTGGTGGTTATTTTGATCAGGTAGCAGATGATTTAGAGCGGGCGTATCCATTATTTAGTGATGCAATTGAAAAGGTAGTAGTTGATCGAGGGGAATTAACATTATTTATTAAGCGTGATCGATTGTTTGATGTTGCAAAGATTTTACGCGATCAACTTAAGTTTGAGATGTGTATGGGAGTAAGTGGTGTGCATTATCCAGAAGAGAGTGGCCGTGAACTACACGCAGTTTACTCTTTACTTTCTATTACTAGGAATCAAAAAATTAGATTAGAGGTTTGTGTATCTGATAAAGATTCACACCTGCCTTCATTAGTTGAGGTATGGGGTGGACTTAATTGGCATGAGCGCGAAACCTTTGACATGTTTGGAATTATCTTTGACAACCATCCAGGACTTACACGAATTTTAATGCCCGATGATTGGCCAGGGCATCCGCAACGAAAAGATTATCCACTTGGCGGCATTGAGATCGAATATAAAGGTGCAACTGTGCCGGCACCATCTCAGCGGCGGAGTTATTAATGTCAACCTTTACCGATCCATACGCATCATCACAGGAGACTACTGAGGGACGGGTTTACTCTGTAACAGGTGGAGACTGGGATTCATTAGTCACTGAGATAGGTGCAACTAAAGAAGAGCGAGTAGTTTTAAATATGGGTCCACAACACCCATCAACTCATGGCGTACTTCGCTTAGTTTTAGAGCTTGAGGGTGAAACAGTTACTGAAACTAGATGTGGAATTGGTTATCTACATACTGGAATCGAGAAAAATACGGAGTACCGCAACTGGACGCAAGGCGTAACTTTTGTAACCAGAATGGATTATCTGTCCCCATTATTTAATGAGACTGCCTACTGTTTAGGTGTAGAGAAGTTATTAGGAATTACTAATGATATAACCGAGCGAGCAACAGTTATTCGGGTAATGATGATGGAGTTCAATCGCATCTCATCTCACATGGTTGCACTAGGAACTGGCGCCCTTGAGTTAGGCGCTCTTTCACCAATGATCTTCGCATTTCGGGAGCGAGAGAAGGTATTGGATATATTTGAAATGATCTCAGGTCTTCGGATGAATATGGCTTATGTTCGCCCAGGTGGTCTTGCGCAAGATCTACCAAAAGAAGCGCTGGGTAAAATTCGCGAAACTATTAAAGATTTGCGCCATAACTTTAAAGATAATGAAAAGTTATTAATTGGTAATTCGATTTGGATTAAACGTACGCAAGGAATTGGTTATTTAGATTTAGCAGGATGTACAACCTTAGGTATTACCGGTCCAGTACTTCGAGCAACTGGTTTGCCATGGGATCTACGCAAAGCCCAACCATATTGTGGTTATGAGGATTACCAATTTGATATCCCAACCACTGATACCTGTGATGTTTATGGCCGGTTCTTAATTAGAATGCAAGAGCTTGAGCAATCACTAAGAATTATTGAACAGTGTGTGGTTAAGTTAGAAAAATTAGAGGGTGAGCCGGTAATGGTTGCTGACAAGAAAATAGCTTGGCCTTCCCAATTATCTGTCGGTGGTGACGGAATGGGTAACTCACTAAATCACATTAGAGAGATTATGGGCGAGTCAATGGAGGCGTTGATTCACCACTTTAAATTAGTTACTGAAGGTTTTAAAGTTCCAGTTGGTCAGGTTTATACATCAGTTGAATCACCACGTGGTGAGATGGGTGTGCACTTAGTTTCAGATGGTGGTACTCGTCCTTACCGAGTTCATTTCCGTGATCCATCATTTAATAACTTACAAGCAACCGCAGCAATGTGCGAAGGTGGACAGATTGCAGATGTAATTGCTGCAGTCGCCTCGATTGACCCTGTTATGGGCGGAGTTGATCGTTAATGGCATTTACATCAGAGCAAATTAAAGTTATGGATTCAATTATCACTCGCTATCCACGCAAGCGATCAGCAATTATGCCGCTGCTGCATTATGTGCAATCAATTGATGGGTATGTAACTAATGAAGGAATTGAATTAATTGGTAAAAAACTAGAGCTTGCAACAGCTGAGGTAACTGCAGTTTCAACCTTCTATACCCAATATAAATCAAAGCCAGTTGGTCAATACCATGTTGGTATATGTACTAATACCTTATGTGCAGTAATGGGTGGCGATATGATATTTGATGCAGTTAAAGAGCATCTTGGAATTGAAAATGATGGTGTAACTAATGACGGTAAGGTTTCAATAGAACATATCGAGTGCAACGCAGCATGTGATTACGCACCAGTTGTTATGGTTAATTGGGAGTTTTATGACAACCAAACTGTGCAATCAGTTAAGGATTTAGTAGATGGAGCAAGAAATGGAAATCCACCAGCACCAACTCGTGGACCTAAAACTCTGCGCAGTTGGAAAGAAAACTCCGCAGTTCTTGCTGGCATCTCAGATGGTTTAGCAAATGAAGGTGTGCAAGCTGGTGAGCCAACACTGCTTGGACTTAAGAAAGCAAAAGGTGGGGCATGAGTAAATTAACTCCAGTACTTTCTGCTAATTGGGATGAGGCGGATTCATTTACGATTGCAGGCTATAAACGCAATGGTGGTTACACCGCACTTACTAAAGCTTTGGCTATGGCACCGGATGAGGTAATTCAGTTAGTAAAAGATTCAGGTCTGCGTGGCCGTGGTGGCGCCGGATTTCCAACTGGCAGTAAGTGGGGATTTATTCCGCAGGGCGATAATAAAGAACATTACTTTGTTGTTAATGCAGATGAGTCAGAGCCAGGAACTTGTAAAGACACGCCAATGATGATGGCTAATCCACATGTATTAATTGAGGGCGTAATTATTGGTTCATATGCAATTCGTGCAAATTATGCTTTTATTTATATTCGAGGCGAAGTAACACATGTAGTACGTAGAGTGCAACAAGCAATCGAAGATGCATATGCAGCAGGCTTGCTAGGTAAAAATATTCTAGGAAAAGGTTTTGATCTAGAGTTGGTATTACATGTTGGCGCTGGCGCTTATATTTGTGGCGAAGAGACTGCGTTACTTGATTCGTTGGAAGGATTTCGCGGTCAACCACGTCTTCGCCCACCATTTCCAGCAATTGCTGGCTTATATGCAAAACCAACTGTGGTTAATAATGTTGAATCTGTTGCATCAGTACCAGCGATTGTAAACAAGGGAGTTGCTTGGTTTACTGCAATGGGAACTGAAAAGAGCAAGGGCTTCACCCTTTACTCACTCTCAGGCCATGTAAATAACCCTGGTCAGTTTGAGGCACCACTTGGAATTACCTTACGGGAGTTACTGGAAATATCAGGTGGGGTAAGAAGTGGCCATAAATTAAAGTTTTGGACACCAGGCGGATCTTCAACGCCAATATTTACTGATGAACATCTAGATGTACCACTTGATTATGAGAGTGTGGCTGCGGCTGGTTCCATGCTTGGCACAAAAGCGCTGCAAATATTTGATGAGACTACCTGTGTGGTACGGGCAGTACTTCGCTGGACTGAGTTTTATAAACATGAATCTTGCGGAAAGTGCACACCATGTCGCGAAGGAACTTGGTGGTTAGTACAGGTACTTAAAGATTTAGAAGCTGGCCGGGGAAGTGAAGCAGATTTAGATAAGTTACTAGATCTTTGCGACAATATTATGGGTCGATCATTTTGTGCATTAGCAGATGGCGCAGCAAGCCCAATTATCTCCTCACTTAAATACTTCCGCCAAGAGTATTTAGATCACTTAACTGCCGGAGAGTGTCCATTTGATCCAATGGCTGCAACATTATTTGTATCAGCAGGTATTAAATGAGTATTCAAGAGTTAGGAACTGAGCAGGAAGTAGCAGTTGAGATGATCACCTGTGTAATCGATGGTTTTGAAATAACTGTCCCAAAAGGCACATTAGTTATCCGAGCTGCTGAAAAGCTAGGAATTCAAATTCCAAGATTTTGTGATCACCCACTACTTGAACCAGCAGGTGCTTGTCGTCAATGTTTAGTTGATATCGAAATTAATGGGCGAGTATTTCCAAAGCCACAAGCTTCCTGCACTATTCCAGTTGAAAAAGGCATGATAGTGAAGACTCAATTGACCTCACCAGTTGCTGATAAAGCACAAAAAGGCATTATGGAGTTGTTATTAATTAATCACCCACTTGATTGCCCGGTTTGCGATAAGGGTGGTGAGTGTCCATTACAAAATCAAGCAATGTCAGCAGGACATAGTGAATCTAGATTTGAGGGTGTAAAGCGCACCTTTGAAAAACCAATTGCAATCTCCTCTCAAGTTTTATTAGATAGAGAGAGGTGCGTACTTTGTGCCCGTTGCACCCGATTCTCTGAACAAATTGCGGGAGATCCATTTATTACATTAAATGAGCGAGGCGCTCTGCAACAGGTTGGTATCTATGAGGATGAACCATTTGATTCTTATTACTCTGGAAATACTGTACAGATCTGCCCAGTTGGCGCGTTAACTGGAACCTCATATCGCTTTCGAGCCCGGCCATTTGATTTAGTTTCAACTAACTCTGCTTGTGAGCATTGTGCATCAGGTTGTTCAATGCGCACCGATGTGCGTCGTGGTAAAACTTTGCGCAGGCTTGCTGGTGATGATGCTGATGTTAATGAGGAGTGGAATTGCGATAAGGGTAGATGGGCATTTAAGTATGAGGTAGCAAAGAATCGAATAACCGTACCAATGATTAGAGATGCAGTTGGACAATTACAAGAGGCATCTTGGCCAGAGGCACTTGCAGCAGCCGCCGCCGGTTTAAAAAATACATCAGCAGGTGTTTTAGTTGGCGGGCGGGTAACAGTTGAAGATGCCTATGGTTACAGTAAATTTGCCCGAGTAGCACTTGGTACAAATAATATCGATTTCCGCGCTCGCAGACACAGCAGCGAAGAGTTAGATTTTTTTGCTGCAGCCCCACTTACTGCAACCTATAAAGATATTGATAAAGCAGATCAGGTTGTCTTAATCAATTTTGAACCAGAGGATGAGTCACCAATTATCTTCCTCCGTATCTACAAGCAGGTTTATAAGCGGGCTATTAAAGTTATAAGTATCGCCCCGTATGCAAGCCGTGGTAGTGAAAAATTAAAGGTGAAGCTAATTAAGTGTGCTGCTGGTAATGAAATAGCAGCGATCTCATCTCTGTCTGGCCTAAGCAGTAAATCAGTAGTTTTAGTGGGCGAGCGTTTGGTTGAAACCGAAGGTGGTCTATCTGCTGTTGCTAAATTAGTTGAACAAAGTGGTGCAAAACTAGGTTGGGTACCACGTAGAGCGGGCGAGTGTGGTGCAATCGCAGCTGGTGCTACTCCTAATTTATTACCAGGAAATCGTTTAGTAACTGATGCACCTGCCAGGATTGATATTGCCACTGCTTGGGGTACACCATCGCTACCAACTGAGGTTGGTATGAGCACACATGAAATGATTAACTCTGATCTACAAGCTTTATTAATAGGTGGCATAGACCCAATGGATATTGCACCTGATGCAAAGATAAAACTTGCTAAAAAGTTTGTGGTTTCACTTGAAATACGTCAAAGTGATATCACTGATATTGCAGCTGTCGTTTTACCAGTTGCAGCCGTTGTTGAAAAGAGTGGTTCATTTATTGATTGGCAAGGTAATACACGTAGTTTTGAGTCAGCAGTTAGTCAATCTTTAAATCGCAGTGATGTCAGAATTCTTTCTATGCTTGCTGATGAAATTGGTAGATCAATTAAACTTGCAACTGTTAAGGCAGCAAGAGTTGAGTTTGATTCAATCGGGAATTGGGATGGCCCAAAGATTGTAATGAAATCATCGCCTGCTAAGGCAGTTAATGCAGCAGCAGATGGGGAAGCGATTCTCTCATCTTGGCGCAACCTACTTGATAAGGGATCATTACAAGATGGTGAAGACAATCTTGCCGGTACCGCTCGCAAATCTGTTGTAGTTATTAGTGGTAGCAGGGCAAAAAAACTTGGGGTCGAAGAAAGTGATTTAGTTCGAGTTTCAAATAATTATGGCGCAATAACATTGCCATGTGTGATTGCAGATATTGAAGATTCTTCAATATGGCTCCCTCGTAACTCACTTAGTAGCCAGCTAATAAGAAATTTAGGAGTAGTTAGTAACTCAGTAGTTAAGGTGGCTAAGGCATGAGTAATGCAGAGTTAATTGGCCAAGATCCAGGATGGATCATTGCTCTTAAAGGATTAATTATTTTTGCTACCTGCGTAGTTTTAACCATTATGTCAGTTTGGGGAGAGCGAAAAATTGTAGCCAGAATGCAGCAGCGTATTGGACCTAACCGCGTTGGTAAATTCGGCCTGCTACAAGCACTAGTAGATGGTATAAAACTTGCCCTAAAAGAGGATTTGATTCCAAAGGCAGCAGATCGAATTGTTTTCGTATTAGCTCCAATTATTAGCACTACTACCTGCTTCATGGCTTTTGCAGTAATTCCACTAACTGGAGAGGTCAATTTCTTCGGGCATAAAACAGCGATGCAACTTACCGATCTATCAGTAGGTGTGCTTTATGTGCTTGCAATTGCTTCAGTTGGTGTTTACGGAATTGTATTAGCTGGTTGGTCATCTGGATCTACCTACCCATTACTTGGTGGACTTAGATCATCAGCACAAGTTATCTCATATGAGGTAGCGATGGGATTATCTTTAGTAGCAGTATTTATTTACTCTGGATCAATGTCAACATCTGAAATTGTCGCTGCCCAGCAACAATGGTGGTATGCGGTAATACTTTTCCCATCATTTGCTATTTATTCAATATCAATGGTTGGTGAAACAAACCGAGCACCTTTTGATCTAGCAGAGGCTGAGGGTGAATTAGTCGGTGGATTCCATACTGAATACTCATCACTAAAGTTTGCACTCTTTTTCTTATCTGAGTATGTAAATATTATTGCAGTCTCCGCTCTTGCAACCACTCTATTCCTAGGTGGTTACCACGCATTTCCTGGCCTTGGTTTTACCGAGCAGTGGTTAGGCGGCTGGTTCACCTTAATTTGGTTCTTTATAAAGGTCTTAATGTTTTTCTTTATCTTTGTTTGGCTACGCGGCACCTTACCTCGTCTGCGTTATGACCAATTTATGAAGTTTGGCTGGAAGGTATTAATTCCATTTTCACTCGCTTGGATTATGGTAGTTTCAACTCTTCGCGTCATGTCACAACAAGAGGCACCAAGAATTTTAATTGTTGCCTTTATATTTTCAATGGTCTTGCTTTATCTAGCAGTTACAACTTTAGTAGACCGAGAAAAAGCCAAGGTAATTAAAGCAGCGAAGGTGACAAATTCAATAGAGCCAGATTTCCCAGTACCAACAATTGAAAACTCAAGAGTGGAGCAAATAAATGGCTGATGAATTAATCCCACGATCTGACGAGTTTGGCTTGGCAAAAGCGAATGAGGCAAAAGTCCCAATCACTAACTATCAGAGTGCTAGCTTTAGTAAGCAGATGCTTGGATTTTGGGTGACTTTTAAAACAATGTTTAAAAAAGTTAATACTGTGCAGTATCCAGAGGTTAAAGAGGAAACAGCACCAAGATTTCATGGTCGCCATCAATTAAACCGCCACCCAGATGGACTTGAGAAATGTATTGGCTGCGAACTTTGTGCTTGGGCATGCCCAGCAGATGCAATTTATGTTGAAGGAGCTGACAACAAAGAAGGTGAGCAATTTTCACCGGGTGAGAGGTATGGCAAGGTTTATCAGATTAATTACTTACGATGCATTTTTTGTGGACTTTGTATTGAGGCCTGTCCAACCAGAGCGTTAACCATGACAAATGAGTATGAGTTAGCAGATGACACCCGTGCAAAGTTAATTTTTGAAAAAGATGATCTGCTTGGTCCACTACGTGCTGGCATGGTGCCACCACCACATCCGATGTATCCAAATACCGATGATGGCAATTACTACCGTGGTGAGGTAACAACCTCACACCCATCTCAAGGTGTGGCAGAGAATGATTAATCTTGCATTAGATATTGGTAAAACTGCCACACCTGAATCATTTTTATTTTACTTTCTTGCCCCACTTTCAGTGTTAGCAGCAGTAGGTATGCTGCTGGTGAAAAAAGCTGTTCATTCTGCGCTACTACTAGCTTGGGTGATGATCTCGCTAGCCATTTTTTATATTGCACAAGATGCGCTTTTCTTAGGAATTGTGCAGATAGTCGTTTATACCGGAGCAGTTATGATGTTATTCCTTTTTATTTTAATGCTAGTAGGTGTTGATTCATCTGATTCACTAGAGGAGAATATTAAAGGCCTACGCCTTGTTGCAATTCTGGCAGCAGTTGGTTTTGGTGGCCTACTTATCTCTTTGATTTCTAGAGCAACTTTTGGCCGGCAAATATATGGTTTAGCAGCAGCAAACTCTGGTGGTAATGCCAATGGTTTGGCTGAACAATTATTTACTAAATATGTATTTGCCTTTGAGGTTGTCTCTGCACTTTTGATTACCGCAGCCCTTGGAGCAATGGTTTTAGCACACAGTCAAAAAACAAAATCTCAATTTACGCAACGTGATCTATCGATCTCTAGATTTAGAAAAGGCTCATTAAAAGATGCCGCTGGTCTTCCAGGCTCTGGTGTCTATGCACTCCATAACGCAGTTGATGTGCCAGCTCTCTTGCCAACCGGCAAAGCCGCACCTACCTCAATATCAGCAGTACTTGAGGCACGTGGTGACATGATTGAAAGTTCTAATTTTCAATTGCGCGAAGAAGAAGAGGATAAGTAATGGCTATTGCTAATTACCTTTATCTTTCTGCAATTTTATTTACAATCGGTGCAGTTGGTGTAGTTGTTCGTCGTAATGCAATTGTGGTTTTTATGTGTATTGAATTGATGTTAAATGCGGCAAATCTTGCTTTTGTTACCTTTGCTCGGGTTAATAGCAATCTAGATGGTCAGGTAGTCGCCTTCTTTACCATGGTGGTTGCAGCATGTGAGGTAGTGGTAGGTCTTGCAATTATTGTGACAATTTATCGTTCTCGCCGTTCTGTATCTGTCGACGACGCAAGTTTGCTGAAGCAATGACAACTTCAAGTAATTTACTTTGGCTAATTGCGCTGCCATTATTTAGCTCTGCAATTTTGATCCTCTCCGGTAAGCGTGCTAACTCTTGGGGCCATGTACTGGCCACAATTGTCTCTGCCTCCTCATTCACAATTGGTGTAGTTGAGTTTTTTGCCATGAGTGGCAGGTCAGATGCGAATCGAGCGGTAACGCAAAAGATCTTCACTTGGATTTCTGTTGGTTCACTTAATGTTGACGCTTCACTGATGCTTGATCAGTTATCTGTTTGTTTCGTTCTTTTAATTACCGGAGTTGGCACATTAATTCACGTTTATTCAATCTCTTATATGTCTCACGATCATGATCGCCGAAGATTTTTTGCTTATTTAAACTTTTTTATTGCCTCCATGCTGTTGCTGGTATTAGGCGATTCATATCTAAATCTTTATGTTGGGTGGGAGGGAGTTGGTCTTGCCTCTTACTTATTAATTGGATTCTGGAATCAAAAACCAGCTTATGCAACTGCAGCCAAGAAAGCATTTATTGCAAATCGAATTGGTGATGTTGGCTTATCAATTGCCATCATGATCGCATTTGCGACATTTGGTGATGTTTCATTTGCTGGAATTAAGGAGCATGCTGACGAGGCATCTTCAACACAACTAACTGCAATTGGCTTAATGCTATTACTTGCAGCTTGTGGTAAATCTGCACAATTTCCATTGCAATCATGGCTTGGAGATGCAATGGCAGGTCCTACCCCAGTTTCTGCACTAATTCACGCTGCAACCATGGTAACTGCTGGTGTCTATTTAATTACTCGTTCTAACTTTATTTTTGATGAAGCACCAATCGCTCAACTAATGGTCTTAGTTGTTGGGGGAATTACTCTGTTGTTCGGCGCAGTTATTGGTATGGCAAAAGATGATATTAAGAAAGCACTTGCCGCATCTACCATGTCTCAAATTGGCTACATGATCTTGGCAACTGGCTTAGGGCCAATTGGATACGCCTTTGCAATTATGCACTTACTAACTCATGGGTTTTTTAAAGCAAGTATGTTCTTAGGTGCAGGATCTGTTATGCACGGTATGAAGGATGAAGTAAACATGCGAAAGTTTGGTGGAATTGGAAAGTTCATGCCATTTACTGCGCTCACCTTTGGTCTTGGTTACTTAGCAATTATTGGTGTGCCACCATTTTCTGGTTTTTACTCCAAAGATAAAATTATTGAGACTGCATTTAATGCTGGTGGTATAAAAGGTATTGCATTAGGTATGGCTACATTACTAGGCGCAGTGATCACTGCTTTTTATATGACCCGTGTTGTGATATTAACCTTCTTTGGAAATGAACGATGGGGTCATAAAGATGAGCCAGAGGAGAGCCCAGCATTGATGTTAATTCCAATTGGATTACTTTCAATAGGATCTATTGCAGCTGGCTTTATCTTTTCAAAGGGCGATAGCTTAGTTAATTGGCTACAACCAGTTGTTAATCCACTTAAAGAGCACCATACTGAAGAGTTTTTACCACCGATAATTGTTTCATTAATGACTTTAGTTGCCGTAATTATTGGATTATCAGTTGCGATTTTAAAATATCGCGGTGACCAAGTAGCCCAAGCACCTGAGAAGGTTTCAGTATTAGTATCGGCAGCAAGGCGAGATCTATTCCAAGATGAGTTTAATGAAGTTGTATTTATGCGCCCAGGGCAATCTCTTATTAAAATTTTATTAAATTTAGATTACATATTAATTGATGGTTTAGTTAGATCGGTTGCGGCTACCTCAGTAAGTGCTGGTGTGCGGCTTCGAACCTTGCAAACTGGCTATGTAAGAAGCTACGCCTTAATGATGGTAATTGGCGCCCTGGCTTTAATTACTACAATTTGGGTGGTTACAGCATGAGTTTATTAACAGTTATTGGATTACTCCCATTAATTAGCGCATTATTAATTGCAGCTATTCCAAGCAAAAATACTAGATTAATTAAGCGTGCTACTTTTATTGCCACCTCACTTATAGCAATTATCTCAATCTTACTTGCTACTGGTTTTGATAAAACCAGCACCGGTATGCAATATGTACAGAGTAATCCGTGGATTTCATCTTTTAACATTAACTACGCAGTGGGTATTGATGGCATCTCATTAGTTTTAATCTTGCTCTCAACAATTTTAGTTCCTATTGTTGTTCTTGCTACTTGGCCAGAGGCAGATGGCGGTAGATGGGGAGCTAAGGTATTTTATATTCTAATTTTAATCTTAGAGACAATGATGATCGGCGTCTTTGCTGCTACTGATTTATTTCTATTCTATGTGTTCTTTGAGGCGATGCTCATTCCAGTTTACTTTTTAATCGGTGGCTTTGGTAGTGGAAATAAATCTGCTGCTGCGATGAAGTTTCTGCTTTATAGCTTATTCGGTGGCCTATTAATGCTTGCCTCAATTATTGGAGTCTATGTGATAGCTGGTAATCAAATTGGTGCAACCTTTGATTTGGCTCAACTTGCTACGCTACAAATTGATGATAAAACAGAGAATCTTTTATTTCTTGGTTTCTTTATTGCATTTGCTATCAAAGCACCGCTATGGCCATTTCATACTTGGTTGCCAGATGCTGCTAAGGCCGCATCGCCCGGTACATCCGTCTTACTTTTAGGTGTGCTTGATAAGGTCGGAACCTATGGAATGATCCGCTTTTGTATTGAATTATTTCCTGATGCCAGTAAAACATTTACACCATTAATAATTACCTTAGCGGTTATTTCAATTATTTACGGCGCTTTTATGGCAATCGGACAGCGAGATATCAAAGGATTGATTGCATTTACCTCTATATCCCATTTTGGTTTTATCACAATGGGAATTTTCGCAATGACTACCCAAGGTATGTCAGGTGCTAATTTGTATATGGTAAATCATGGATTTTCTACCGCTGCTCTGTTCTTAATTGCTGGCTGGATGATGATGCGCAGAGGATCCTCTGTAATTGCAGATTTTGGTGGCTTGCAAAGAGTCACGCCAATAATGGCGTGGACATTTTTTATCGCTGGTATGTCTAGTCTGGCACTTCCGGGCCTATCTAGTTTTGTTAGCGAGTTTCTAGTATTAGTTGGCACATATACTCGTTATCCAGTAGCAGCAGTGATTGGAACATTAGGAATAGTACTTGCTGCACTTTATATATTAATTCCAATTCAAAAAACTCTACACGGCCCCATTATTGATGGAAATGAGAATTTAGCTGACTTAAGTTTGCGTGAGAAGATTGCAATCACACCAGTAATTTTAGTAATTGTTGTAATGGGTTTTTACCCAAAGCCGGTATTAGATCTAATTAACCCAACTGCTGAAAAAGTTATTACAAAAGCTGGTTTTGCAGATCCAGTTGCAAAGGTAGGTAAGTAATGCTAATTGCACCATCACTTACTTACTCACTCCTTGCACCAATTCTTATTGTGTTAGCAGGAGCATTGATTGGCGTGCTAGTTGAAGCATTCTTAGGTAAGGCCCACCGTCCTGCTATTCAGTTAACAATTAGTATCGGCGCGCTCTTATTAGCCTTACAACAGCTGTGGCAGATTAGAGATTCATCATCACTAACGGCTGCGGTTAACTCAGTAACTATTGATAAAGCAGGCATATTCCTACAAGCAACTATTGTTTTACTATCTTTGGCTGCTGTTTTATTAATCGCTGATCAAGAGAATTTTGTCGCTCAAGCCTCCGCTATTCCAGGCTCTATTGAGGAGCGCAGTGCATTAGAACAAAAAAACCAACAAACAGAAATATTTCCGCTTTTCTTATTTGCAGTAGCCGGCATGATGTTATTTACGATTGCATCTGACTTAATTACATTATTTGTTGCGCTAGAGGTATTTTCACTGCCACTTTATTTACTTGCCGGTCTATCGCGCAGGCGTCGATTACTTTCTCAAGAGGCGGCCCTTAAATACTTTTTACTAGGCGCCTACTCCTCTGCATTTTTCTTATTTGGATCAGCCTTCCTATATGGATACTCCGGAACTATCTCCTTATCTGGAATTAGCTCAGCGGCAGGCAATGGGAATGAGATTTTCCTACTTATTGGAATTATCTTTGTATCAGTTGGTTTACTATTCAAAATTAGTGCAGTGCCATTTCACTCTTGGACACCTGATGTCTATCAAGGGGCACCAACTCCAATAACTGGCTTTATGGCTGCCTGTACAAAGGTAGCTGCATTTGGTGCGATCTTACGTATTTTCTATGTTGGATTTGCTCAGTCACAAACACAGTGGCGCCCGATAATTACTGTAATTGCAATTATTACTATGTTGTTTGGTTCATTAGTTGCAATAGCTCAGCGTGATGTTAAACGAATGCTTGCGTATTCATCGATTGCTCATGCTGGATTTTTACTATCTGGTGTAGTTGCCTTAAATAAGGATGGCTTGGCCGCCTCACTATTTTATTTATTTGCATATGGATTTGCCACACTTGCAGCTTTTGGCATTATTACTTTAATTAGGGATTCAACTGGTGAGGTGACAGATTTAAATCGCTGGGTTGGGTTGGGCAGAAAATCACCATTAGTTTCTGCAGCCTTTGCATTCTTGCTATTAAGTTTTGCCGGAATCCCATTAACCGCAGGCTTTGTTGGTAAATTTGCAATATTTTCAGCCGCTTATAAAAGTGGCAATATTTCATTAGTTGTAGTTGGTGTGCTGGCAAGTGCGATTGCTGCCTTCTTTTACATCAGAGTTATTATCATGATTTTCTTTACAGATCCAGTTAATAATTCAGTATCTGTAATCATTCCATCAATTAAAAGTAAGGTTTCAATAGTAGCCTCAATTATAATTTCAATTGCCTTAGGTATTGCACCTTCATTAATCCTTACCACAGCCAGTAATTTTGCCAACTTTGTTAAATAATGAATAAATTAGGAATACCTAATCTTGATAAGCAGCTTGAGCTATCACTTATTTCAGATATGGAAAAAGTAGAGAAACTTCTTCGCACCCATATAGAGGGTGAGTACCCATTAGTTGTTGAGACCTCACGCCACTTAATCAATGCTGGTGGTAAGCGGCTTCGCCCTTTACTCAGCATATTAGCTGGCAAGTTCGGCAGAGAAGAAACTGATGAGATTATTAAAGCTGCTGTAGTTTGTGAACTAACCCACCTTGCAACTTTGTATCACGATGATGTTATGGATGATGCAGTACTGCGTCGTGGTGTTACAAGTGCCAACAAAAAATGGAGTAACGCAGTTGCAATTCTCACCGGAGATTACTTATTTTCAAAAGCTTCAGATTTATTGGCAGATTTAAAACCAGAATTTGTGCAAGAGGCAGTGCACTTACAAGCTAAGACCTTTGAAAGATTAGTAATCGGTCAGATCAATGAAACTCAAGGGGCGAGTGGTGGGCTGAAACAGATTGATCATTACTTAAAAGTAGTTAGCGATAAAACAGGATCATTGATCGGAACTAGCGCCAGACTTGGTGCAATTCTCGCTCGTGCAAAGCCTGAGATAGTAGATATTTTAACTAAATATGGCGAGAAAGTTGGCTTACTTTTTCAGGTATCAGATGATCTAATTGATATTGCAAGTAGTGAAATGGATTCTGGGAAAACTCCAGGTACAGATTTAAGAGAAGGTATACCAACCTTAGTTACTCTTTATGTCATTGAAGCAAATAACCCAGAAGATAAAGAGTTAATCTCTAAATTAAACTCAAAAATTAGCGATGAAGAGTTACCAGCTATTATCAAGCAACTGCGGAGCCATAAAGTTTTACAACAGGTAAAAAACTATTTACAACAAGTTGCAGATGAATCAATTGATTTACTTGCAGATCTACCAGATTGTCCAGCAAAAGAGGCGCTTAAAAATCTGACTTACTCCTTAGTCAGTCGCTCTACTTGATTTAACTAAGTCAGTTCCAAGAAAAGCTAGTGCTGCCCAGATAAAGATAAATCCCACCACCTTTGAGATTGGTAGCGGCTCATGAAAAACAATGATTCCTACCAAAAACATAATACTTGGCGTGATGTATTGGAGTAGACCAGTAATTGTTAACGGCAATCTAGTAGCTGCAGCATTAAACATTAGCAGTGGTATTACAGTAAATAAGCCAGCAGATGCTAAAGCCAATGAGAAGGGTAAATCTTGACCAAACTGTGCCTCATTTTTATTAAGTAAGTAGAACAGGAAAATGATGTTCGGAAAAAATGCGACCAAAGTTTCAATTGATAAAGTCTCAAGTGCTCCAGCATTAAGACGTTTCTTAAGCAATGTGTAGGATCCCCAACTAACCGCTAATCCTAGTGCTACAACTGGCAAATGCCCGTAGGTGGCAGTCAAAATAATCACACCAATTGTGGCAAGTATTACCGAGATAATTTGTAACTTCCGTAGTTTCTCTTTTAATATCAACACTCCAAAGCTAACTGCAACTAATGGTGTTATGTAATAACCCAATGCCGCTTCAACAACTCGATCTACTGATACTGCCCAAATATAAATTCCCCAGTTAAGTGATAAAAGTAAAGAGGTAAGAGCAAGAAGGGCGAAGGATCTCCCATTGCGAAGTAAGGTGAAAGTAGCTCTTAATTGTTTTTGGTAGGCAAGAAGTACAGCACACGCAAGTAATGACCAAATAGCTCTATGCGCAACAATTTCAAAGGCAGATGCTCTATCTAATGCTCGCCAGTAAAGCGGGAGTAATCCCCAGATAACATACGCCCCGGCGCCATAAGCAATACCTGATCCGTTACGGTTCAATTACACCTTTTCTAAATGTATTAATTAACGGTAATTTGTAAACTGAACTGCGAAATCCCAAGCCTCTTTTTTAACTTGAGCTATGGCAGTTTGCAGATCATCTCTACTCTTACTGGAAACTCTTAGCTCATCACCTTGGATCTGAGCTTTAATAGATTTAGGGCCGCTATCTTTAAGAAACTTAGCGATTTTCTTTGCATTCTCTGTAGTAATTCCCTCTTTGAATTCACAATTAATTCGGTAAGTTTTGCCACTTAACTGTGGTTCACCAGCATCAAGGTGTTTAAGTGAAACACTTCGTTTAATTAATTTATCTTTAAACACATCAAGAGCCGCCTTTGCCCGCTCCTCAGTATCGGATTCAATTAATACCTTGATCCCAGTCTTCTCAACCTTGGTACCAGTATTTTTAAAGTCAAAGCGAGTTGCTATCTCTCGGTCACACTGATTAAAGGCGTTATCTAACTCCATTTGGTCAATCTTTGAGACTATGTCAAAACTACTGTCAGCCATGTCTATACTTTACCCAATAAATCCACTGAGGATTTCTCATAAAGTTTGAACTTGAAAGGGGATATGTGAGCCAGATAAAGGTTAAGCGCCGCATTCCCAGCCCAAAAGATCTTGCTCAATTACTTAAGTTTAGAAAAGTAATCTTTAGCCCTCGTAAACGCAGATTATCGCGGGCATTAACAATTTATGATTTACGAGACATTGCAAAGAAGCGAACACCTCAAGCTCCTTTTGATTACACCGATGGTGGTGCTGATACTGAATCAAGTCTTACTAGAGCACGTGATGCGTATGAAAAATTAGAGTTTCAACCAAAAATTTTGCTTAATGTTAAAGATGTTGATCTTTCAGTGAATATGTTAGGCAAGAAAATGAGTATGCCACTGGGAATTGCACCAACTGGCTTCACCAGAATGATGCAAACCGAGGGTGAGTATGCCGGAGCATGTGCGGCGCAAGATGCTGGAATTCCTTTCACACTCTCCACTATGGGAACCAGGTCAATTGAAGATGTTGCAAAGGCAGCACCTAATGGGAGAAATTGGTTTCAGCTTTATATGTGGAAAGACCGCGATCGCAGTATGGCGTTAGTTGATAGAGCCAGAGCTGCTGGTTTTGATACCTTAGTTTTGACAGTTGATGTTCCAGTTGCAGGTGCAAGGTTGCGTGATGTTAGAAATGGTATGACTATTCCACCCTCATTAACAATTAAAACAATTTTAAATGCAATTCCGCGTCCTGCCTGGTGGATTAACTTCCTAACAACAGATCCACTTAAGTTTGCATCCCTAGATTCTTGGAACGGCACAGTGGCAGAGCTACTGGATTCAATGTTTGATCCAACTGTTACATATGAAGATTTAAAGTGGATTCGTAGCCAATGGCAGGGCAATCTAGTTGTTAAAGGTATCCAAAATGTTGATGATGCGCTGATGTCAGCTGAGGCGGGTGCGGATGCAATAATTCTCTCTAACCACGGCGGTCGCCAACTAGATCGTGCGCCCGTACCACTTCACTTACTACCTGAGGTAGTTAAAGCTGTAGGTAATAAGGCTGAGATTCATGTTGATACGGCAATTATGCATGGCGCCGATGTTGTGGCTGCTCTAGCAACGGGTGCAAAATTCACATGGATTGGTCGGGCTTATCTGTATGGCTTAATGGCAGGTGGAAAACCCGGCGTTGATAAAACATTAGAGATCATGCGCACACAAATTACTAGAACAATGAAATTACTTGGTGTGCGAACCGTTGCTGAGTTAAATCCTGATCATGTGCGCTTTATTGCGCGCTACGCTGATAAATAATTGATCTTTTGGCATAACAACTGCCTAGGCTTTAGACTTCATCACGCTTAACAATCCTTGGCGGGTTGCCCGAGCGGCCAATGGGAGGGGACTGTAAATCCCCCGGCTCTGCCTTCGAAGGTTCAAATCCTTCACCCGCCACCAGTTAAATTAAAGTGAATATTTATTTAGCAAAGATTTTAAATTTGGATCATTTCGATCCTTATTTCCTGTGTTCCACAATCCATTCTCTTGAGTTCCATCAATAAATTCTAATTTGCTGTAGCCAGCCATGCGCTTAGTAATTACTCCAGCTCGCTTACTATGCACAAACCACCATAGGTCATCAGTATGCAGTGACAAGGCTTTATAGCTCTCCTCATCCATTACATCTGGGTGGAAAAACTCTTTTTTATAAAGTGTACCGGCACCTGATGTTGGGAAAAAATCTGAAGCCGGACCATTTGATAAAGAGTAGTTTTTAATCCACTTGCTATATGAGGCGAATCTGCCATCGGCCTCATAGATAATTTTATGAACTCTATTGGCAACAATATTTTTTGGAGAAAGATGGTGCTGAACCAGTAATTTCAAAGTTAAATCAGTTTCAAAGAATAGGTCATCATCAACTACGATAATAGGAAGGTTCTCCTCCAATTTTAAAGTTGGAATTAGCTTCTTGCCTGGCCCCAAATCAGAACAGGAATTAATCTTTAATACTCCACCAGACTCTAATTCTTTAATTCTAGTGGGCAACTTTGATAAATCTGATTGCGCAATATTTAAGTATATTTTCTTAGGGATTAATTGCTGATTTAGTAGTTGATCTAAAGCAATGTGGAGAGTAGCAAACCTTGCTGGGTGGCTGGTAAGTGAGATTGCATGATCCCAACTTACATTTCTAAACTCTTTAGTATTTGGAACTGCAAGATGATTAAGTAGATTGCTTCCATCGCTAGCTCTTAGCATATTTATATTTTCCATCAACTCTTTGTGGTAGCGCGTTGATTTAGAGCCAAGATTTCGAGCGGTTCTAATCAAGTAATAAATAGCAAATATTTGCAGAGCTAGAATCACAAGTAATAGTGCGGTATTCATCAGGTCTGCCTAACTTAGTTGTAGTTATACTTATTTCATGGAAAAGCCAACCATTATTCTAGCGACAAGTAATGGAATCGGCATGGGACATCTAACGCGGGCAAGTGCGGTGGCTGCTGAATTAAAGAGTTTTGCAAATCCAATAATCATTTCAATGGCATCTAGCGTGGTTGAAGTACCAAAAATTGCCGATGTTGGATTTGAATATGTGCCTGGAAGAGATCGAAAGTGGATGGGTAGATTTGAGTGGGATAGATATTTACGAGATCGGATCGTTGCATTAATAGATGAAACCAATGCAAAGATTGTTAGCTTTGATGGCGTGGTGCCATACCCAGGAATTATTGGGATAAAAAGTATTAGGCCAAAAGTAAAACTAGTCTGGGTGCGAAGAGGCTTTTGGCAAAAAACATCACAGCGGTATTTATTGAATCTACAATCAAAGATGATGGATTTAATTATTACACCAGGTGATTACGGTCAAAGCTATGACAAAGGACCAACATCAGGTAGATCAGATGCAGTTTTAGTTAAACCAATCTCAATCTATAATCCACAAACGGCGTTAAGCAAAGAGGCAGCAAGAGATTTAATTGGCTTAGATAAAAACCGGCCGGCAGTCCTAGTGCAACTTGGTATTGGTGAGGCAGATTTAAATGCCAAAATGACTGCAGCTTTAAATGGGTTAATCTCTTGGCCACAGTTGCAGGTGGTATTAACTAAAGAACCAGTTACGACAACTGGTGAAAATCTTGCCCCTATCGGCCTTGACCTAAAAGTGATCCGACATTTTCCACTTGCAAATGTCTTAAATGCATTTGATGCTGCCATCTGTGCTGCCGGATATAACAGTGTGCATGAAGAGTTAGCAGCAAAAATACCAACAGTATTTATCCCAAACACTAGGGGAACAGATAATCAGGCAGCAAGGGCGGCTTGGGCAGCTGATAATAAAATGGCACTAACTGTTGATCAATCTAATTTAAATCAGATCACTCTTAATGTTTCTAAATTGATTGATAAAAATCTACGAGAAGAGCTTTCTAGGAACTGTGCAACCCTTCCTGCTGCTGTTGGCGCAGGTGAGGTTGCAAATATTTTTAAAGAGTTGATAAGCAAGCCTGATAAGGATAAAAGCGGGATGGTTGGGACCAAATTTAGATTAAAAATCCAAGATATTTTTGGCAGGGGCTGGCGTGGAACTGTCTATTCAGCACTTCAGTTATTAACTGTTGCCTACCGCATGGTTAAACCTCACAAAGATGTGAAAGTTTCTAAAACTGGAGCGATAAGAATTATCGAAGGCAATGATGGTGAGCAATTAAGTAAATTAATAAAAATTGGTGATCCATTTGAACATCTTGTTATTGGAGCATCATCGGCTTATAAAAATAGGCGTATTGAGATTGCAAGTAAGGCTTACTTAAAGTAATTAGGCCTTCAATTCGTATTTAATAAAGGTGGGTTGTATCCTTAGCCAGCACTTCGCCCCCTTAGCTCAGTTGGTAGAGTGTTTCCATGGTAAGGAAGAGGTCAACGGTTCGATTCCGTTAGGGGGCTCGAATAAAAATAAATATTGAATGCAAAAAAAGTTTGGCGGGGTAGCTCAGCTTGGTAGAGCAAGCGGCTCATAATCGCTGTGTCGTGGGTTCAAATCCCGCCTCCGCTACAAGTAATAAAGATGTAAAGCAGGGTAAGAAATAAGCGTAATTTCAGTAAATGGTGCA
>CANKTS010000003.1:0-31282 GCA_947486485.1 Actinomycetota bacterium
ACTAAATATAGGTTCCAAGCAAAAGAAGCAAAAACTGCGGTTACAAAAGTTTTGTTCCTCATTTAACTAGTCTCCTACAATCATTGGTTGCGCACCAGTGCATTGAATCAATTCGGAATACGTTGTTGAAAAAACCGCATGGGGATGTCCAGCAGCAGCCCAAACAATGTCGTAATCGTTTAACGCTTCATCAATGAGGATAATTTCTGGCTTAGAAATCCACCCCAGTGGGCTCACCCCACCTATTGAGAATCCAGATCTTTCCTTAACATAATCAGCATCAACTCGATCTAACTTTTCTACTCCTAATTCTTTTGCTACTAGATGTGTATCAACACGATGGCGTCCTGAGGTGATAACTAACAGCGGATTTCCATCTGGTAATTTAAAGATAATAGAGGATGCAATCTGGCCAACCTCAATTCCTAATCCAGCTGCCGCCTCTGCAGCACTTTTTGCTGTTTGAGTTAAAACCTTTATCTCACCCTTTACTTCATTTTTTATCATTGCCGCTATTACCCGCTTAACAGCGCTTTTTTCTAATACTCCATCCATTGAATTAACGGGTAATACTTGCAGAGCGGTTTTTTGCTGATTCAATTAAGTTAGTGATCAATTGTTGATAGGAGATCCCACTTTTTTCAATTAACTTTGGATAGACCGAGGTTGGCGTAAAGCCAGGCATTGTGTTTATCTCATTGATTACAATCTCACCATCATTGGAGTAAAAAAAATCAACTCTGGCTAAGCCTTCACATCCTGCTGCGCCAAATGCTGTAAGTGCTGCTGCTTGAATCTTTCCCTCAACTCCTGCTGGTAGATCATTTGGAAAAACTAGTTGCATTGAGTCATCAAGGTACTTAGCCTGGAAATCATAAAACTCATACTTATCTGCAATCACAATCTGGCCCACATCTGAAACTATTGTCTTACCCGCTGCCTGCAGTACTGCGCACTCAATCTCTCGGCCCATAACAGCTTGTTCAATAATTACCTTAGTATCAAAGCCAAGTGCAAACTCAACTGCGCTCTTTAGTTCAGATTCTTGCTTAACTTTAGTTGTGCCCCGACTTGAGCCACTACGAGCAGGTTTAACAAATAAGGGATAGGTTAAATTACTTGGTAAGTTAAATTCTGTTGATGTTACAACTGTGCCAGCTGCAATCTTTAACCCCGCTGAGGCAAAAATTGGCTTTGCATAAGATTTATCCATACATACCGCACTTGCCAAAACACCTGAGCCAACATACTTAATGCCAACCATCTCAAGTACTCCTTGAATTGTGCCATCCTCACCATATGGGCCATGCAGGATTGGAAATGCAATATCAATTGCTAAATTCTTACCGCCTGAGATTAATCCTTGGCTAGTAACACTTACCTCAATTCCTGACTCCGGTACTGTAGGCAGTGCGCCATTTTGAATAATAAAACTAGTATCAGCTGGCAACAGCAACCACTTACCTGATTTGGTAATTCCAATTAATATCGGCTCAAATTTGCTTCGATCAATTGAACCTAGAATCCCATTTGCTGAAACACATGAGATCTCATGTTCACTACTTTTCCCACCACAAATAATTGCAACCCTAATTTTACTCACTAGATCTCAGCCTTAATACTTACTTTCATTAGCCGTTCTACCGCATCCTTTGGATTTAATGTGCCTGCTACAACATCTGTAACAGCTTCAATAATTGGCACCTCAACCCCAACTCGATGTGCAATCTCTAACATCGCACCTGCTGAATAAACACCTTCAACCGTCTTTACTACTTGAGATCTAGCTTTTGCGATTGATCCAGATTTACCTAATACCTCACCAAAACTTCTATTTCGCGAAAGTGGTGATTGCGCACTTGCAACTAAGTCACCAATTCCAGCAAGCCCTAAGAAGGTAAGTGGATTGGCGCCATAGGCTTCACCAAGCCGAGCAACCTCAGATAAGCCACGGGTAATCATTAATCCTTGGGTGTTCTCGCCATAACCCATACCAACTGCAATACCAACTGCTATTGCAATAACACTTTTGGCAGCGCCAGCAAACTCACACCCGGTTAAATCAACAGATGGATAGATTCGAAAGTAATTAGTGGAAAATATTTCCTCCATAAGCTTTATTAACTCAGGATTCTCAGATGCAACAACCGCACCAGCTGGCTGCCTAGTAATTATCTCACTTGCTAAATTTGGACCAGTAATCAAACCTAATCTTGATTTATCAACCCCAAGTACCTGCTGGGTAACCTCTGTCATTCTAAATTGAGTTTGCACCTCAATTCCTTTTAAGGTGCTAATTATTGGTAGATCCTTTGGAAAAAAGCCTTTCCAATTTTCTAAGTTCTCCCGCAAGGTTTGAGCAGGAATTGCTAGCACTATTACCTCAGCAAACTCTAAAACCGCTTTAATATCAGTTGTTGCCTTTAACTCTTTTGGTAGATCAATACCTTTTAAAAACCGACGGTTTGAATGGCGGCGATTGATCTCCCGTACTACTTTTTTATTTCGACCCCAAATTAAAACCTGTTGTCCGGAATCAACCATTACCTGACCAAGGGTTGTTCCCCACGCACCAGATCCTAAGACTGCAATTTTTTTCATTTTTGCTCCCGCTTAAAATTTCCAGTTCGAGGCAGATCTGATTTTCTTGGATCAAAAATTTCCGCAGGTGCTTTCTTACCCCGGATCTCTTCAAGTAATCTAGTAATCGCACTCATTACATATGCTGTTGCCTCCTCAAGGGCAACCGGATCCTCAGCTCTGCCATACCACTTTGAAAACTCAAGTGGCGCACCAGCTACAACAACTACCTTAGTTCTTGGAAATAGTTTTAGCTTTTTACTATATGCAGGAAGAATCTCTTGCGCTCCCCACTGCGCACATGGAATGACCGGTACTTGGGTCAAGATGGCAAGACGAGCAATTCCTGTTTTAGCCTTCATCGGCCAGTAATTGGCATCTCGCGTCAGCGTGCCCTCTGGATAAACTCCTAATAGGTGGCCAGATTTTAAAAATGCAATTGCATGTTGTAGTGAGTGAGAGGCAACGCTGCTCTCACGTTCAACTGGGATCTGACCTGCACCGAGTAATACTCGGCCAATTATTGGCATTTTAAAAAGTGATGCCTTGCCTAAATACCTAACAGCTCTGCCATTGTCATAAAGAAAATGGGTAAAGAGCAGTGGATCCACATAAGAGATGTGGTTGCAGACGGCAATTGCCGCTCCGCTCTTAGGTAGATTCTCTACCCCACGCCAATCACGCTTAGCAATTAAATTTAAGAGTGGTTTTATTAATCCTGCGCCAAATCGAAACCAATTTGTGGTTCCTAATGGTTTGCCGCTCGGTGGGGCATAGGAGATCTTCAGATCGGTAGACACCGCTTAATTCTACGACTAATCATGATCTTGGCCATAAATGAGCGTAAAAAAGCGGGATCTCATGGTGAGATCCCGCTAATTTAATTAATATCTTACTTACGACGCTTTGCCTTCTTTGGTGATTTCTTAGCAGCCTTCTTTGGTGATTTCTTAGCAGACTTCTTTGCCTTAGGTGCTGCTTTTGAAGCAACAGCCTTTGCAGGTGGTGTTGGTGCTGGACCTAATTTACGGGCGCCAGAGATAACCTCTTTCAAACCCTTTGCAGCTAAAAAGCGAACCTTTTTGCTGGCTTTAATTTGAATTGATTCACCAGTAAATGGATTACGACCCTTACGTGCTGGGCGGTCAACCTTCTTAAACTTACCGAAATCATTGATCATTACATCATCGCCCTTTGAGATATTGCGAACAATCGCATCAAATACCACCTCAACTGCGCGAGCTGCTTCCTTCTTGCTATCGCCAAATTGTGGTGCGAGGTAGGCGATAAATTGTCCTTTATTCATCATATCCCCTTATTTAAGCGTAACATTAAGCATCTTGCTTAACTGTCTATAACTTATTGGCTAAACCTAAATTAATTGGTCAATTAAATCGGTGTGTCGCAATCAAATTCATAATATAAATCAAGGGTTTCAGCGCAAATTCGTTAACTCTAAATAATTACTTGAGAGTTTTAATCTAACGAATAGGAAGTGTTTTAGGCTTATAAACCGCTCTTTTTTCCTCAAACTTTGTAACCTCATTAATTTTTGTAAAGGTCAGTCCGATGTCATCTAGGCCCTCCATAAGGCGCCAGCGGGTGTAATCATCTATCGCAAAGCTAAGGCTATTTGCCTCATATGTAACTGTCTTTGCCGCTAGATCAACAGTGAATTGCGTATCTGGCTTACTCTCAACTGTTTGCCAAATTTTCTCAATCTCATCCTGTGTCAAAATAACTGTTAACAGCCCCATCTTTTGCGAGTTGCCTCGGAAGATATCAGCAAAGCGGCTAGATAAGACCACCTTAAATCCGTAATTTTGTAGCGCCCAAACTGCATGTTCGCGGGAGGAGCCGGTACCAAAATCAGGGCCTGCTACTAAAACTGTTGCCGCTTTGTATTGGCTTTGGTTTAACTCAAAAGCTGGATCACTGCGCCAGGCAGAAAATAATCCATCCTCAAAGCCATTTTTAGTAATTCGCTTTAGATAAACCGCTGGAATAATCTGATCGGTATCAACATTGCTACGACGCAGCGGTAGTGCGCTTCCGGTGTGCTTTACAAACTTTTCCATATTACAAATCCGCCGGTGAGGCTAGAGTGCCCTTTAACGCTGTTGCTGCTGCTACTAGTGGACTTACTAGGTGGGTCCGGCCGCCCTTACCTTGCCGGCCTTCAAAGTTTCGATTGCTAGTAGATGCTGCTCGCTCCCCTGGTTTTAATTGATCAGGATTCATTCCTAAGCACATCGAGCAGCCTGCACTTCGCCATTCTGCCCCGGCATCTAAAAATACTTTATCTAAACCTTCAGCCTCTGCTTGCAGGCGAACTCTGGCAGAGCCAGGCACAACTAATAATCGTAAAGTACTAGCAATCTTCTTGCCCTTTAAAACCTGCGCAGCAGATCTAAGATCTTCAATTCTGCCGTTGGTACAAGAGCCTAAGAAAACTGTATCGACCGCAATTGATTTAAGTGGTGTGCCAGGTTTTAAATCCATATATTCAAGGGCTCGCTCAGCCGCTCCACGATCTTCAGCATTACTTAAATCAGCTGGGTTTGGCACAGATGCGGTAAGTGGCAGTCCTTGGCCAGGATTAGTTCCCCAGGTAACAAATGGTGCTAATTCATCAGCGTTTAAATTAACCTCTTTATCAAACTTTGCATCAGCATCAGTTGTTAATGTTTTCCAATAAGTTAGTGCGCTATCCCAATCAACACCAACTGGTGCATGTGCTTTACCCTGCACATAATCAAAGGTAATTTGATCTGGTGCAATTAAGCCAGCTCTGGCACCTGCCTCAATCGACATATTACAAATAGTCATGCGAGCCTCCATTGAGAGAGCTCTTATCGCACTTCCGCGATACTCAAGAATGTAACCTTGACCGCCGCCGGTGCCAATTTTGGCAATTACTGCCAAAATAATATCTTTGCTAGTTACTCCAGCTTTTAAGCTTCCTTCAACATTTATCGCCATAGTCTTAGGGCGTAGTAATGGCAAGGTTTGAGTAGCAAGAACATGCTCGACCTCACTTGTACCAATTCCAAAAGCAAGTGCACCAAAGGCGCCATGGGTTGAGGTATGTGAATCGCCACAAACAATTGTCATGCCAGGTTGGGTTATTCCAAGCTGTGGCCCGACTACATGGACAATTCCCTGCTCAACATCTCCTAGTGAGTGAAGGCGCACACCAAACTCTGCACAATTTTTTCGCAAGGTATCTACCTGCAATTTTGATACTGGATCAGCAATTGGCTTATCAATATTAAGAGTTGGCACATTATGATCTTCAGTAGCAATAGTTAGATCAGGGCGGCGAACTTTGCGCCCAGCAATTCTTAAGCCATCAAATGCTTGTGGGCTAGTTACCTCATGAATTAAATGCAGATCAATATAAAGTAAATCTGGTTCACCAGCGGCAGCTGTAACTACATGCTCTGCCCAGATCTTCTCTGCTAGCGTCTTACCCATTTGCTTTATAACTCCTTATTAAATTACCACCCCAGATTTGCTTCTCACTAGATGAGATGGCATTATCAGAGTGTGGACAAGAAGAATAGCGGAGTTGGCGTATTAGATAAAGCGCTAAAAATTCTCGCCGCCTTAGAGGCAGGTCCGCAATCATTAAGTGACCTAGTTTCAGCCACTGGAATTGCTCGTCCTACCGCCCACCGATTAGCGGTAGCGCTAGAACACCACCGCTTAGTTACTCGTGATTTTTCTGGTCGATTTGTATTAGGTGCCCGCTCTGCTGAGTTAGCCTCTGCCGCCGGTGAGGATAAATTATTAGCAATTGCCACCCCTGCCCTTACTGCACTGCGAGATGCAACTAGTGAGAGTGCTCAGTTATATCGCAGGCAAGGTGATCTTCGAATTTGTGTTGCAACCGCAGAACGGCTTACTGGATTACGTGACTCAGTACCGGTTGGCACAGTATTTACTATGCAGGCTGGCTCAGCTGCTCAAATCTTGCTCGCCTGGCAGGAGCCAGACAAACTTCATCGCGGTTTAGTAAATGCAAAATTTAGCGCAGCAAATCTTTCAGCGGTTAGGCGCCGCGGTTGGGCGCAATCAGTTGGCGAACGTGAGGCAGGAGTTGCATCAGTTTCAGCACCAGTTCGTGGACCAAATAATAAAGTTATTGCTGCAGTAAGTATTAGTGGACCAATGGAGAGATTAAGTCGACAGCCAGGCAGACTTCACGCTGCAGCGGTTGTAGCAACCGCTGCAAGATTAAGTGATTACTTACTTAAAAACAGTAAGTAAATAAAGTAGCTCCGAGGGGATTCGAACCCCCGTAGCTGGCTTGAGAAGCCAGAGTCCTAGGCCACTAGACGACGGAGCCGTACGGTAAAACTTTAATAAATCGCTGGGGTACCAGGACTCGAACCTAGACAAGCTGAACCAGAATCAGCTGGGCTGCCAATTACCCCATACCCCAATTAAATTTAAAGCAGGATAAGAATACCCCGTCCCACAATTTATTTGGAAATCCCTGCTTTAATCCGTGCAATCGAGCGCTCTTTACCTAACAACTCTAATGATTCAAATAATGGAGGTGAGATATGAGAACCAGTTACTGCGATACGAAGTGCGCTAAAAGCAATTCTTGGCTTAAGAGCTAACTCCTCAATTAATGCGCTGCGCAACACCGCTTCGATGCTGGTGTGATCCCAGGTGGAAAGTGGCTCAATCTTTGCAAGTGCAACCTTTAATACTTGCTGAGATCCCTCATCTTTTATCTTAGGTAATTCATCTGCTGCAACTGAAAAATCCTTCACAAAAAGAAAGTTAAGCATCGCCGGAATCTCAGCGAGTGTGATAATTCGCTCCTGAATTATAGGTAGCGCTGATTTAACAACTGCAATCTCATCAGCTGAACCGGTTATCACCTTCTCTTTTATCAAAAAGGGTAGCGCCCACTCTAAAAACTTATCTAATGTAAGGGCGCGGATCTTATCGCCATTAATCGCCTCTAGTTTTTTCATATCAAATCTAGCAGGGCTGCTATTTACTCGCTCAACTGTAAATAAGGAAACTAGCTCATCCATTGTTATATTTTCTTTATCATCTCCAGGTGACCAACCAAGCAGTGCCAAGTAATTACAAATCGCCTCTGGTAAATATCCATGCTCGCGATACCAATTGATAGATACCTCACCATTTCGCTTTGAAAGCTTTGTATTATCTTGTCCCATTACAAATGGTAGGTGAGCAAATAGTGGATAATCTTTTGGTGCAACCCCCATTGCTTGATAAACCCTGATCTGTCTTGGTGTAGATGAAAGTAAATCCTCACCCCGCAAAACATGAGTTATTTTCATTAATATGTCATCAACTGCAACGGCAAGTGTGTAGAGCGGTGAACCATCTGCTCTGGCTAAAACAAAATCTGGTACAAACTCATGATCAAACTTAACCTCACCACGAATTTGGTCTATAAATATTGTCTCTCCTTGCGGCATTCGCATTCTCACAACTGGTTTTCTGCCCGCTGATTTGTACTCATCAATTTTAGTGTTTGATAAATCTCGGCACTTTCCGTCATAACCAGGAGCTTTGTTATTTTTCATCTGCAGTTGCCGGCGCTCTTCAAGCTCTTCAGAGCTGCAATAACAGTGATAAGCATCGCCTTGATCTAAAAACTTTTGTGCCCAATCGGCATAAGTATCTAATCGCTCTGATTGTAGATATGGACCGTACTCTCCCCCTACCTCAGGACCCTCATCCCAATTAAGTCCTAACCACTTTAATGTTTGAATCGCTGCCTGGATGTACTCATCTGTCACTCGCTCTTTATCGGTATCTTCAATTCTAAAGATTAATTTTCCGCCAGTATGACGGGCATATGCCCAATCAAATAGAGCGGTACGGATATTTCCAACATGCAAATCACCAGTTGGAGATGGTGCAAAGCGAACTCGAACCTCTGATTTATTGGACACGGGATGAGACCTTATTAGTAAGTGTTCCTAAACCATCAATTGCCACGGTAATTGATGCTCCAGCTGGCATTGGACCGATACCGGCGGGTGTGCCGGTCAGAATCACATCCCCAGGCAACAGCGTCATTACATTTGTCACAAACTCAATTATCTGTGGAATCTTAAAGATCATCTCAGATAGAACCGATGATTGCTTTACCTGTCCATTTAAGGTGGCGGTTATTTTTTGATCCTTCGGTATGAACTCAGTTTCAATCCAAGGACCTAGTGGGCAAAATGTGTCAAAACCTTTAGCCCGGCTCCACTGACCATCAACTTTTTGTAAATCACGCGCGGTAACATCATTTGCCAAGGTATACCCATAGATAACATCATTAGCTTTTGCAGCAGGTACCTCTTTACAGATACGACCAATCACAATCGCAAGCTCTGCTTCATGATCAACCCGCTCACTCATTCTTGGCCAAATAATTGTTTCATTTGGGCCGATCACTGAGGTATTTGGCTTAATAAAAATAATTGGTTCACTCGGCACCACCGAATCCATCTCAGCTGCATGGTCTGCATAATTTTTACCAATACAAACAACCTTGCTGCGCGGAATAACTGGTGCTAATAATTTAACATCACTTAATTTTAAAGTTTTATCCTGTGGAACAATGCCGGCATAAATTGGATCACCCCGTAGAACTAAGATCGAATCCTGCTCATTTAATACACCAAATAATGGGTCAGTTCCTACACCTAAATCAATTGGAGCAGAGAATCTAACTATGCGCATTAGGTCATCTTACAACTGATTGATTGGTCTAACCCATACCTGACTTTTGAAGCATTTTGCCAAGTATGTTTATTGCAATGCTCGCCACTGTTGAAGAAATTCCTCCTGTAGTTTAAACATAGCTGCCTCTTGATCAATCTCCTCATGGTCATATCCAAGTAGATGCAAGACGCCATGGACTGTTAGAAGTTCAAGTTCTTTTGCTAAAGATTGCTTACCGTTTCTTTCCGCATATGCCGGACATAAAACAATATCGCCAATAATTCCTGCTCCTGATGCTGCAGAGTTTGGCTTCATCTCATCCATTGGAAATGAGAGAACATCAGTTGCCCCAGGTAAATCCATCCACTTCATATGCAGATCTGTGATCTCTTGCTCATCAACTAATCTGATGCTTAACTCAGAGTCCGCATGAATACCTAATTGGTTTAGAGTGAAATCTGCTAGAGATTTAATTGCTTTTTCATCACACTGATAGGCAGAAGCATTTTCTAATTCAATTTTCATATATTTCTACTTAAGAAAGCTTTAAGCGAGTTAGCGATCGTTTTTTCCGCTACGAATCGGAAAGGTTGATTTTGTAATATTCTCATCCCAATTTCCATATGCAGTAACGATATCGCCAACTAAACGATTACGGACTACATCGTCAGCGGTCAAATGCATAAATGAAATATCGGCAACATCACCTAATATATCCTGCACAATCTTTAAGCCAGATTGCGAGTTGTTAGGCAGATCCACTTGGGTAACATCTCCAGTTACTACCATCTTTGAACCAAATCCAAGTCTGGTTAAAAACATTTTCATCTGTTCGGCGGTGGTATTTTGTGCTTCATCTAAAATTATAAAAGCATCATTAAGTGTTCGACCTCGCATGTATGCAAGAGGGGCAACCTCAATTACCCCAGAGTTCATTAACCGTGGAATTGCATCTTGATCAATCATGTCATGGAGTGCATCAAATAATGGGCGCAGATATGGATCAATTTTTTCATGAAGTGTTCCCGGTAAAAATCCTAACCGCTCCCCTGCCTCAACCGCTGGCCTGGTTAAAATAATTCGATTAAATTGTTTTGCTTGCAAAGCCTGCACGGCTTTTGCCATCGCTAAATAAGTTTTTCCAGAACCTGCTGGACCAATCCCAAAGGTAATTGTGTTGGTATCTATCGCATCAACATAATTCTTTTGATTTGCAGTTTTAGGACGAATAGTTTTACCACGATTGCTTAAAATATTAAGGGACAGAACCTCTGCTGGATGCTGTGCTGGATCCTGTTTAATCATCTCAATAGATCTAGCCACCATATCTGTGGTTAAATTTTGCCCACCTCTTAATATTGCAATTAACTCCTCAACTAATCCTGAAAATTGCTTAGCTAAATCTGCCTCACCCTTTACATAAATCTCATTACCCCGAACAGTTATTGCAAGCTGAGGGAATTTATTCTCTAAAATTCTAAGGTGGCAATCACTTGGCCCAACCAGTGCGACCATGGGAAATGCAGTCGGAACTTTGATTACGATCGGATCCATTAACTCAACTCTATATTTAACCAGGCGGCCAAGCGAACGACCTGCCGCCTAGTAGATGTAGATGAGCGTGAAAAACTGATTGGCCAGCCCCGGCACCAGTATTTATGTTGGTTCGATAGTTTTCCAATCTAAGCTCGGCGGCAATATCACCTGCTGCTTTAAAGATCTCACCAGCTAGTGTCAGATCAGAGTTAGCCACCTCTGCCATATTTACATAATGTTTATTTGGAATTATCAGTATGTGAGTTGGTGCCTGTGGAGTTATATCATTAAATGCAGTGATTAAATCGGTTTTCTTAACAATTGATGCCGGAATTTGCCCAGCAATAATTTTGCAGAATAAACAATCCATCTCTACCATCTACCCAATCTACTCTGAACTGCAGCTAATGCGGCAAAGCCGGCATGAGCAGAACGAAGGACATGCTCACCTAACTTAACTACTAACGCACCAGCCTCTTTAAAAATTGCTAACTCCTTATCACTCATTCCACCCTCTGGTCCAATGATTAAGTAGATGACAGATAAATCTGATGGCATAGTGATATCGGCAAATTTTAGATCAGACTCTGCATCAAAAACTACTACAAATTTATCACTACTTAGCTGTTCAATAATTTGTTTTGTACTCATTACCATTTGTAGTTGCGGCATTTTGACTCTACGTGATTGCTTACAAGCTTCTTTAACTGTACTCTGCCACTTTTTTTCTGAATCCACCTGCCACTTACTTATACTGCGATCTGCCTGCCAGGGAATTATCTGATCAGCACCAGCTGCAGTTACTAATTCCAACATCTCCTTATTGCGATCAGATTTAGTTACCGCCTGCACAACAATTAACTCCGGCTTAATTACCTTATATTGACCTCGCTCAGTGACTTTAATTTGCAGAGTTTTCTTACCAACCTCTACAACCGCCCCTGCTACCCAGTTTCCTTTACCATCTGAAACTTTAATTTTTTCACCAACTTCTAACCGTAAAACCTTTACTGCGTGATACCCATCATCCCCATCTAGAGTTTGATTATCACTACTACTTAATTGATCAACAAAAAATAGGGATAGCACTACCGGAAGGCATTTCTTACTTTGCCAAAGAATCCTTGATCTTCATTGGTATGGATCTGCACCATACCCGGCTCATCATTTCGCAATCTGGCAAAGTTCTTAAGTAGCTCACCCTGCTCTCTACTTAATTTATTTGGAGTTGTTACCTCGACATGGACAATCAAATCACCTCGGCCAGAGCCACGAAGTTTGGTTACACCTAAACCTTTTAACGCAACAGTTGTCCCACTTTGGGTACCCTCTTTTATCTCTACACCTTGCACACCATCTAATGTTTGAATATTTACTACCGTTCCAAGGGCGGCTGATGCCATTGGAATTGCGATAGAGATGTGCAGATTATTTCCTTCCCGTATTAAAAACTCATGTTGTGTCTCAACTACCTCAACATATAAGTCGCCAGCTGGTCCACCACCTGGACCGACTTCACCTTGTCCACTTAATTGAATTCGGTTTCCAGTTTCAACTCCGGCTGGAATTTTTATAGGAATACTCTTTCTAGAGCGCACTCGACCATCACCTGCACACTCACCACATGGATCTGAAATAACTGAGCCAAAACCCTGACAACTAGCACATGGGCGGCTCGTCATGATCTGTCCCAAAATTGATCTGGCTACTTGTTGGGTTTCACCTCTACCTTTACAAATATCGCATGTGCGCGGTCTTGAATTATTAGCACACCCACTACCACCACATTTACTACAAGAGAGTGCAGTTTCAACACTTAACTCACGGTCGCAGCCAAATGTTGCTTCCGCTAAATCAACTTCGACTCTAATTAATGCATCTTGTCCTGCTCGAGTTCTTGGCCTTGGACCTCGCTGCTGGCCACCACCAAAAAATGCATCCATAACATCACCGAAACCAAAACCGCCGCCACCAAAGCCAGCAAAGCCATTACCACCAACATCATAATTTTGTCTTTTGTCTGGATCACTTAACACCTCATAAGCAGCGGTAATCTCTTTAAATCTCTCCGCAACCTTTGGGTCTGGATTTATATCTGGATGATAACTACGAGCTAATTTACGGTAGGCCTTCTTAATATCGTCAAAACTAGCATCTCTACCTACACCTAAAGTTTCATATAAATCAGCCATATACTATTTATTCTCCGTTAAGAATCTACCAACATAATTTGCTACTGCATTAACTGCGGTAATAGATGCAGCATAATCCATGCGAGTAGGACCTAGGATTCCAAGAGCTCCAATATCTGCATACCCCACTGTTACCAAACTTGTTTTACGTAAACTTTTCTCACTCTGCTCATCTCCGATTTGCACTCTAACCGATGAATCTGTCCCTGAAAGAAGGCGAAGCAAAACTACCTGTTCCTCTAGTGCCTCTAGTATCGGATGAATACTGCTTGATAAATCTTGATTATCACGGGCAAGATTTGAAGCACCAGCTAAAACTACCTTCTCCTCTGGGTGCTCAACTGCCATCTCAATTAACGTAGTGACTACTATTACTGCATTAGATTTATCACTTGCTCGATAATTATTTACTAACCCGTCCAGCTTTGTTGCCACATTAGAAAGTGATTGTTTAGCAATTGCTAGATTTATTTTCTTATGCAGATCTGATAGTGAGCCTTCTGTAATTTCAAATTGCAACTCAATCATTCGCTGCTCAACTCTTCCTGCATCAGTAATTAAAACAATCATCACTCGATTTGGATTTAAGAGTACTAATTCAATATGTCTTACCTTTGCTCTAATTAATGATGGGTACTGAACTACTGCTACCTGCTTTGTAACTTGAGCAAGCAAGCGCACAGTTCTAGAAATGACATCATCTAAATCTGTAGCACCATCAAGAAAATTTTCAATTGCTTTGCGCTCAGCCAAAGATAAGGGTTTTATCTCGGCTAATTGATCAACAAATACTCGATAACCTCTATTAGTAGGAATTCGACCCGCGCTTGTATGTGGCTGAGTAATTAACCCAGCATCTTCAAGAATTGCCATTTCATTGCGAATAGTTGCAGGTGAGATACCAAGGCCAGCGCGTGCAGCTAAAGTTTTAGAACCGACCGGCTCCTCAGTTGCTACATACTCATCAACTATCGCCTTTAATATCTCAAGTTGTCTGCCTTGCATCGTGTTGCTCATATGCCAACGCTACTACAAGAGGATTTCACGAAGGATTCGATCTGCAATAAGGCGGCCATCTAAGGTCAAGGTTGCTCTTCCAAGATTCCAATTAGCCTGATCTAAATGGCCACTTTCGACATATCCAGCCAGGTCTAATATTTGCTTATCATTTAAAGTGCGCTTCTCAACGCCGCTTGGCAATCTAATTGAAAGCATCAGCCGTTCACTTTCAATCTGAATACTCTCTAAATTTTCAAACTCTGCAACCGCTGATTCACCTTTCATAATTCGCTCTTTATAAAGATTTGGGTGCTTAACATTCCAAAATCTCTTACCATTTAAATGTGAATGAGCACCAGGTCCGGCGCCCCACCAATTCTTACCTAACCAATAAAAAATATTATGTCTGCTCTCCGAATTTGGTTTTGCCCAATTACTTAACTCATACCAATTAAATCCAGCTGATGTAAATGCTTGATCTGCCATAATGTACTTATCTGCCGCTAAATCATCATCAACATTACCAACCTCACCTCGTTTAATTTGAGCTGCTAACTTAGTCCCCTCCTCAACTATCAATGCATAAGCAGAGATATGGGTAATTGGAAGTGATAGCGCAGCATCAATTGATCTCTGCCAATCCTCTTTGCTCTCCCCAGGTGTTCCATAAATTAAGTCAACCGAAATCTCTTTAAAGCCAACCTCTTTTGCCCACTTTGTTACCTGAGGCAAATTATCTGGATTATGGGTTCTATCTAATGTAGCTAATACATGAGGTACGGCAGATTGCATACCAAATGAAAGACGATTGACACCTGCAGCCAAAAACTGAGCAAGTTTTTCCTTAGTTACAGTATCGGGATTTGTTTCTAAAGTTATCTCAGCATCCTGAGCTAAATTAAACTGATCCTTGATTGTTGAAATAACTCGGCCAATATCACTAGCTTGCATAAGAGAAGGTGTGCCACCGCCAAAAAATATAGATGGAATAACTGCGCTTTCCCCAACCTCAATCCGTGCAGATTTGATCTCGCTAATTAATAAATCAATATATGAGTTTGAAATATCTTTTAGCTCACTTGTAATCTGTAATTCAGCTGGTGTGTAGGTATTAAAATCGCAGTAGCCACACCGCTTTATGCAATATGGGATATGAATATAAAAGGCAAGTTCCACTTACTTTTTCTTTTCACTGGCTTTATCTGCATCGGTAGTAAGTGCTGCGATAAATGCCTCTTGGGGGACCTCAACTCGGCCCACCATCTTCATCCGCTTCTTACCCTCTTTTTGTTTTTCAAGAAGCTTTCGCTTACGTGATATATCTCCACCATAACACTTAGCTAGAACATCTTTACGAATCGCTCTAATATTTTCGCGGGCAATAATCTTTGCGCCAATTGCAGCCTGAATAGGGACTTCAAATTGCTGGCGAGGAATTAGTTCATGTAGTTTGCCAGTCATCATTACGCCATATGCATAAGCCTTATCGCGATGAACAATCTGACTAAATGCATCTACTTTTTCACCTTGCAATAAGATATCTACCTTTACTAAATCACCCGCTTCCTCCCCAATTGGTTCATAATCTAAAGATGCATAACCGCGAGTACGAGATTTAAGCTGATCAAAGAAATCAAATACGATCTCAGCCAGCGGCAGGGTATATCGAATTTCAACTCGATCTTCAGATAAATAATCCATACCTTTTTGTATACCTCGACGTTGCTGACAAAGCTCCATTATGGTGCCAATAAACTCACTCGGTGCCAGGATAGTTGCCTTAACAATTGGTTCTAGCACCTCGGCAATTTTGCCATCTGGATACTCAGATGGATTAGTGACAACTAAATTATTACCATCATCTAATGTGACGTTGTAAACCACACTTGGTGCGGTTGAAATTAGGGTAAGGCCAGCCTCTCGCTCAAGCCGCTCACGAACGATCTCCATGTGTAATAATCCTAAAAAGCCACAGCGAAAGCCAAACCCAAGGGCAGCAGATGATTCTGGCTCAAAAACTAAAGCAGCATCATTTAATTGCAACTTATCTAACGCCTCCCGAAGCATTGGATACTCAGTACCATCTAATGGAAATAAACCAGAGAAAACCATTGGCTTTGGATCTTTATAACCAGCAAGTGCAACTTTGGCTGGGTTGTTATGGGTCGTTACCGTATCCCCCACTCGAGACTGTCTTACATCCTTAACTCCAGTAATTAAATAACCTACCTCACCAACACCTAATCCCTTACTAGCCATTGGTTCAGGTGAGATCACACCAACCTCTAACATCTCATGTCTTACCCCAGTTGAGTACATCTGTATTTGATCCCGTGGTGATAAATGCCCATCCACTACTCGAACATATGTAACTACCCCGCGGTATGAGTCATAAACTGAATCAAAAATTAATGCTCTAGTTGGTGCCTTTGGATCTCCAACCGGTGCTGGAATTTGCTTAACAATTTGATCAAGCAATACCTCAACACCTGCGCCAGTTTTTCCTGATACCCGCAGACAATCTGCTGGCTGGCAGCCAATTAAGTTTGCTAACTCCTCAGCAAACTTATCTGGTTGAGCGGCTGGTAAATCAATCTTATTTAGTACTGGAATTATTGTTAGATTATTCTCCATTGCTAAGTAAAGATTGGCTAGCGTTTGTGCCTCAATTCCTTGCGCACAATCAACTAGTAGCACCGCCCCTTCACATGCTGCAAGTGAGCGCGATACCTCATAGGTGAAATCAACATGTCCTGGCGTATCAATCATATTTAATATGTACTCTTGATTATCAATACCAGATCGCCATGGCAATCTAACTGCCTGGCTCTTAATTGTTATTCCACGTTCACGTTCAATATCCATTCGATCTAGATACTGCGCCCGCATATTCCTATCTTCAACTACGCCAGTAAGGCCCAACATTCGATCAGCCAAGGTTGACTTACCATGATCGATATGTGCGATTATACAAAAATTACGAATTTGTGCTGGATTTGTGGCAGCAGGTTGCGGTGCTTTAGCAATCGAGATGGCAGGCATTTATGCCTTAGTTGTGTCTAGAAAATTAACGAACGCCAGCTTTGTTGGCTAACTTCGCCATCGCTGACTTTTTGTTTGCTGCATTATTGGCATGAATTACGCCCTTTGATACAGCCATATCGAGTGAACGAGATGCATCGGTAAACTCTGATTTAATCTTTGTAGTATCACCAGAAGTAATCGCATCGCGGAAACGACGAATCGAGGTGCGAAGTGCTGAACGATAAGCCTTATTGCGATCCTGCGCCTTGTTGTTGGTGCGGATACGTTTAATCTGCGACTTGATGTTTGCCACTGAAGATTACCTTTTCTCGTTGTTAGCCTTAAAATTTTATTTAAGAAGATTGCAAAGGATATCAGCGAGAGGCATTACGCTCAAACTGAGCGTATTTATCTCACCCCTCTTGCAGAACAAACGGTCATTATTGCTCTCTCCAAGGCATATATCGGATCAGCGGCCGCCCCCTTGATATCAGCATCGGCGCCAGCAACTGCAACAACTGCTTTGATTAATCCCTTTTCAGACCAGCTATTTAATTGCCGTCTAGCTTTATCAATCTGCCATGGTGGTAGGGCAAGGGTTGATGCTAATTCAAATGATTTAACACCATTAGATGCCCCAGAAACTTTAGCAAGGGTACGAAGTGAGGAGGCAAGTGCGCTAACTATTAATACTGGATCAGTTCCAGTGGCGAGAGCATTGCGTAAGTTAATTAAAGCAATCGCTGTTTTACCCTCCAGGGCGGCATCTGCTACATCAAATCCGGTGCTTTCAACTCGGCCTTGTTGATAGGCGGCCACATCACTCTCATCTATAACTTTTTGGAGTGGAACATCTGAGGCAAGTTGAGAACAAGCCGCACTTAACTCCCGCAGATCAGTACCTAATGCATCAAGTAAACCAGTGACTGCTTCTGTAGTAATTTTTCGGTTCAATCTCTTAAACTCACTTCGAATAAAATCTGATTTTTCACTCTCTTTTTTAATTGCCTCAGCAGCAATTAACTCTGGTTTTGCCTTCTTAATTTTATCAACCAGCGCCTTTCCTTTAACTCCGCCTTTATGCCATAAAACTAAGGTAAGAGTTTCATCAAGATTTTCTAAATAATTAGCTATTTCTTCGCTGCACTCAACTATTAAATCTTGAATATCTTTAATAACAACTACCCTTGAGTCACTAAATAAAGATGGTGCCAGACTGTCAGTTATTGTGCCAACCTCTAATTCATCTGCGGTGAAGCTTGTCACTTGGCCACTCTTTGTTTCAGCAATAATTTGTGAAATGGCGCGATCGGCTAACAAACTCTCTGGTCCTTGAATTAAAACTAAGCCCACCGAAATTTCCACCATTCTTTGCCGGTAACCCTGATCTTATTAGGTGTAGCAACTGATATTCCACCAGAGTTATCTGTGCGCCAAACCTTCACTCCCCGCCTGATTAACTCAGCTATTAAATCTGAATCTGGGTGGCCATAGGTATTACCAGCACCGACACTAATGATCGCCGACTTTGGCTTTAAAATATCTAGCATCGGTAGATACTGATATGCCGAGCCATGATGGGATACCTTCAAGATATCAACTTCAGTCAGATCTGCTGATTCACTAATTAGCTCCTGAACCGGTGGCTCAATATCCCCACCGGTAAATAATGAGATCTTGCTAGTCTTTATAATCAAAGCGATGCTTGAGTTATTAATAGCAGAACCATCACCTGGTAGAGATGTGAACTCCTGCGTAAGCGGCTGTGGCCACAAGACCTTAACAGTTGTACCAGTAGATGCAATAGTAAATTGCTGACCCTGTACAACCGATCTAACATCAAGGCCAGATAATTGCTGCATAACGCTTTTATATGCGTCCTCTGGTTGATGCAGATTTGATATCCACACCTGACCAATCTTTCTATTATTGATAACTGAAGTGAGCCCACCGATATGGTCGGCATGAAAATGAGTGAGAACTAATAATGGAATAACTTTTATGCCTAAATTATTTAAGCAACTATCAATCCTTACGGGATCAGGGCCGGTATCAATTACTAAGCCGGCGCCTTCTCCAAGATTTACTACTAAGCCATCACCTTGTCCAACATCACAATTTACAACCTGCCAGCCAGATCCAGGCCAGGTAACTGTGTTATAGAAAAGCTGTACGACTAAGAGTGATGATATTAAAATCATCAAACGCCACCTGCGAAATACAGCTGCAATTGCAATAAGCGTGAACACAACTAGAAAAAATCTAATTTGACTAAAGGTAATTACCGGCAAGCTGCTCATACTTTTTGATACTAAAACAATCCAATTTGAAAGTAGAGTGGCAATCCACAGCAATATCTGTGCAATAGGTGTAGACACCAAGGCAAAAATAGCGCTTATAAAACCGATCACAGTAATTGGGGCAATAACTGGTGAAACTAAGATATTTGCAGGGATGGTAATTAATGATAATTGTCCGGACAGCATTACCACTACCGGGGTGCAAAAAATTGTTGCACTAATTGGAATTGAAATTACTTCAGTTAGCCATTTAGTTTTAATAAACTTGCTTAAGTGAGCCTCTAAAGTGGGAGAAAAAATTAATATTCCGCTGGTAGCTAGAACCGACAATGCAAAACCTGGATCAATTGCCTGAAAAGGATCTAAAGCAATCAATAGTGTGATCGCTGCACCTAAAGCTGATAACCCATAAGAGCGTTCAGCGCGAGATCTTGCAATTAAAATTACTGCAGTCATTACGGCAGCCCTTAATACTGATGGAGTTGGTCTAACCAAAAATATAAATAAGACTAAAGTTATAAAGGTTACTTGCACTCTAAGCTTTACGTTTGACACAATAAATTGCAGCAACCAAAGTAAAAAAGCTGCTACTAATGCAAAGTTGGCACCGCTAACAGCGGTTAGGTGAGATAAACCAACCTTTCTCATTTGAGCAGCAAATTCAAAACTTTGCAGTGAGGTATCGCCAATGACTAAACCTGGAATTAAAGCCCCTGCATCACTAGGCATCGCTAGTGATCTAAATTTCTCCCTTATATTGCTAGTCACCATAAATATTTCTCTAGGCTGGCCCAATATATTTATCTCTCCCCTTGAAATTGCTAGGGCTGCAACTTTTCGCTCCTTACTTTTAATAATCTTGACCTGGGTATGGATCTGTTGATCAATTAATAATTTTTCTTTCTTATTAAAGTAAAGCCTGATTGGTAAATCTATTATCTGCCCATCAATTTTAGTGAGCTTTAATAAACAACTGTAATCATCATGTAATTTGCGAGATCCAACCACTCTACCTTTTTTTAGGATTGGATCACTTTTAATAATACCCTCGATACTTACATCTGTATTTAATTTACTAAGCAATAGATCATTATTTAAAGCAGCCTGCCTCAGCGCCATTGCACCGCTTCCAGCAACTACTGCTATTAGTAGAATTGAAAATGATCTACTTCGATAAATAACTGATAAAGTAATTAAACCAAAGATCAATACAACTTTTATACTAGGTATAAATCCAGTTAAGCCTGCTCCTAGCCATAGGGCGCTACCAATTGAAAGTAATCGGTAATCTATAAAACGCGCAGTAAGGCTTTGATCTCTTCGAATTTTGCTCCGCCTAAACCTGATATCTTCTTTAACTCATCAACTGCATTAATTCGGCCAACCTTTGTGCGGTAATCAATAATTCGCTGCGCTGTTACCGGACCAATACCCGGCAACGTGTCTAACTGAGCGATAGTTGCTCGATTTATATCTAATGGATTATCTACACTTATCTTTTTGGCAGCCACCTTGCCAGATACAGTTCTATTACTACCAATTAAAATCTGCTCACCATCAACTAGCACTCTTGCTAAATTAATATCACTTATATCAACACCTTTTAACTGCTGGCCAGCAGCTTCAAGGGCATCGACAACCCTTGATCCTGGTGGTAATTGATAGACACCAGGATTTTTAACCTTACCAGCAACATTAATTATTAACGAGGTAGTAACACTCTCGGTGGCTGCGGTAGGTATCTCTTGAAGTACTGCTGGCTCTGATTGGGGGCGTGAATTTAGAAAGTAAAAACCACCTAAGCCAACAGTTAAGGTAAGTAGAATAACTAATCCACGTTTTTGCTCTGGATTTATATTTAACTCAAACACAGGCCAATCAAATAGTATTTTTCACTCTTTTTACTTAACTATTGATATTTGTGGAAAACTTAAATATCTCTCTGTAGATCAACTGGATACTCGATCTCTTTGAGATGTTTTTTAAAGCTACGAGCGATTATAAAATCCTTTGCTGGTTGGGGAATGTGATAGAACTTAATTGGCTTTGCCTTCACAAATAACAGAATGAACATTGCCCAAAATCCAATAAAGTAAGTAATTAAGGCCCAACTGATTAGCCCGCGCCCTTTTGCCCAAGCGAAAAAGAGCACAAAGGGAATTGCGATTAAATTTATTATCTCCATACCAGCCCTTCAAGTAGTGAGGTTACCCACTGCTTATAGTTAAACAAGGGGTACTGACAGTAGATTTATCCCATGAAAAACCCAGATGCGATAGTCATTGGTGCAGGCGTAGTGGGTGCTTGCTGCGCTCTTTCACTGACCAATGCTGGGCTTAAAGTACTAATTATTGATCGTGGTCCGGTGGCCAGTGGAACTACTGGCGCTGGTGAAGGAAATATCTTGGTCTCCGACAAGGGGCCCGGCGCTGAACTAACCCTAGCAATTAGATCTAGAGATCTTTGGTTTGATATTAATACAGATATCGGTGGCGGCTTTGAACTTGAGGCAAAAGGTGGCGTAGTTGTATCTAGGAGTGCGAAAGGTATTTCAAATTTAAAGAAATTATCTGTATTGCAAAAAGAAAATGGTGTTGAGGTAATTGAATTAGATGGTGCAGGATTAAGAAAAATCGAGCCCTACCTATCTGAATCGGTTGAGTATGGAGTTTTATATCCAGGGGATGCGCAGTGTCAGCCAATGCTGGCAGCTGCTCAAATGATCAGAGCGGTTAGAAAGCGGGGTGGCTCCTTTATACAGGGAGAGAATGTAATTGCGATTAACTCTAATGCTGGTTCACTTATTGGAATTACTACTGATAAAAATAATTACTCCTGCCCGATTGTCATAAATGCAACAGGTACTTGGGCTGGTGAGATTGCAAAATTAGCTGGTTCACATCTACCAATAATGCCGCGCCGAGGATTTATCTTAGTAACAGCTCCAGCACCAAAGATTGTCCACCATAAGGTGTATGACGCAGATTATGTGGCAAATGTGGCAAGTTCAGATGCAGATCTGCAATCCTCTGCGGTAGTTGAGGGAACTGCAAGTGGCACGATATTGATTGGCGCATCCAGAGAGCGAGTTGGTTTTAAGGCAGATTTAGATATTTCAGTTCTTCGTCAGCTAGCAAGACAGGCAATCTCATTGTTTCCGGTGCTAAGCAGTATTGGATTACTCCGTGCCTACCGTGGCTTTCGTCCATACGCACCAGATCATCTGCCAGTAATTGGTGAGGACGCAAATATTTCAGGGCTTTGGCACGCTGCCGGCCATGAAGGTGCAGGTATCGGTCTATCTCCAGCAACTGGTGAGTTAATCACCGCTCAAATTACTAACCAAAACACGTTTATGGATCCAACACCATTTTCACCAAAGCGCTTTCAGGGGAGTGAGTATGTCGCAGTTTGATATTCAATTTACATTTAATGGTGAAACGATAAGTGCAATTAGTGGCCAATCAGTTGGTGCAGCGCTACTTGCTGCCAAGCAGCGCACACTTCGTAAAACACGGTTTAATCAGAAAGGTCGAGGAGTATTTTGTGGAATTGGAGTTTGCTTTGATTGCTTAGTAGTAATAGATGGAGCATCTAATCAACGGGCATGTATTACTGAGGTTATCTCTGGCATGAAGGTGCAGACACAGGTTGGAACAAATGCATAACGTAGTAATTGTTGGCGGTGGCCCTGCTGGTTTAAGTGCTGCCCTCACCGCTGCAGTAGCAGGTGCACCGGTTTTATTGCTAGATAGTAATCCTAGATTAGGTGGTCAGTACTGGCGAACCCCAGCTGATAATTTTGGTGATCAACATGAGAATCACTTTGATTTAGTGACTGGTTTAAAACTAATTAACAGTGTCAAAGCACAACCAAATATTCAAGTTTTATCAGGAGCCCAAATTTGGAGCGCATCCCATAAAGATGGCGTAAGTACCTTAAGAGTTATTTACCAAGGATCTGAGAAGATTATTAATACTGGTAATCTAATTTTAGCTACTGGTGCATATGATCGAAGCTTGCCATTTCCAGGTTGGGATATTCCTGGAGTTATGACTCCTGGCGGGGTGCAATCATTAATCAAAGGTCATGGCGTAGTTGCTGGTAAAAGAGTTGTTGTTGCAGGTAGTGGTCCATTTTTATTGCCAGTTGCTGCTGGTCTAGTAAAATCTGGCGCAGATGTGGTTGAGTTATTAGAGGCAAATAAATCCTGGCGCTGGGCCTCATCAATACTTGTACTACTAGAAAATTTAAGCAAGATCAAAGAGGGTTTTTATTACATAGAAGCAATTAGTAAAGGCAGGGTACGTGCCCGCTTTGGCCAAGCAGTTGTTGGTGCATATGCCGGGGATAATGGTGAACTAGAATCAGTTGATATTGCCAAGATTGATCGTAACTTTAAGATTAAAAAGGTGAGAAATATTAAGTGTGATGTAGCAGCAATTGGTTGGGGTTTCACCGCCGATACCTCACTTGCTGGCGCACTGGGGTGTAAGCAGGTTGTGGCAAAGGATGAGAGTGTTGTTGTTTTGATAGATAGTAAGCAGCAAACCTCAATTACTGGTGTCTTTGCAGCGGGTGAAATAACTGGTATTGGCGGCTCTGAACTTTCAATGATCGAAGGTGAGATTGCTGGTAAATCAGCTGCAAAATTTGTTGGTTGTTCGGTAGATATTTCACGGTCAGATCTAATTATCCGAGCAAAGAAGCAACGATTTGCCGCGGCATTGATAAAGGCATATCCAATTAAATCTGGTTGGAAATCTTGGCTAGATGAGCAGACAGTTCTCTGTCGATGCGAAGAGGTTGATCTATCTGACCTTAAAGATTCAATTGTTGAGTTAGGGGCAACCGATTCACGTACTGCAAAGTTATTAACCAGGTGTGGCATGGGGTTATGTCAGGGACGAATTTGTGGCCGCTTTGTTGTCGATCTAGTCGCAGATCAATTAAATATCTCACCAACTGATATAGATCGCATTGCTGCAGTTAGCCGGCCCATAATTACCCCAATCCCACTAGGCGTTTTAGCGGCGGGCGAATAAGGTTTGCCCATGACAACTAATAAGCCTTGGCATGGAGTATTAACTGCAACCGCACTCCCATTCAAATCAGATTTATCTGTTGATTATGATAAATATGCTGATCATATTAAATGGCAGGCTGCTAATGGTGTGCATGGCGCAATTCCAAATGGCTCACTTGGTGAGTACCAAGTCTTAACCCCAGAGGAGCGGACTAAAGTATTAAAGACAGCACTTGATGCCGCCCCAGCTGGTTTTAATGTTGTGCCAGGTGTTGCTGCATATGGCGCCGCCGAGTCCTGTAGATGGACAGAGCAAGCAGCTCAGATGGGCGCAAAGTGCGTAATGTTGTTACCGCCTACTGCCTACCGTGCCAATGATGATGAGGTTGTTGCCCACTATAAAGAGGTAAGCAAGGTTGGCCTTCCAATAATTGCCTATAACAATCCATTTGATACCAAGATTGATCTAACTCCACAATTAGTCGCTCGAATTGCAGATGCAGCTGAAAATGTTGTAGCAATTAAAGAGTTCTCTGGTGATGTCCGCAGAGTCTGGCAATTACACCACTACGCACCTCGAATTGAAGTTTTAGTTGGCGCAGATGATGTACTACTTGAGTTATCAACTGGTGGCGTAGTTGGTTGGATTGCAGGATTTCCAAATGCCCTGCCTAAAGAGTCTGTTGAGTTATACAATCTTTGTATTGCTGGAAAGTATGAAGAGGCAAAGCCAATTTATGCAGCAGTTCATAATCTATTTCATTGGGATAGTCGCAAAGAGTTTATTGTGGCGATTAAGGTAGCGATGGATGCGGTTGGTCGTTATGGCGGCCCAACCAGACTGCCACGGCTGCCACTTCCAGCAGTAGATCTTGCTCAGTTAAATAAAGATATCCAGCAAGTACTTACTTTCTATAAAAACAGAAAATAAAGTTAGATGAAAAACAGTTTGCGCACCGTTACAACGGTTGAATCGCATACTGAGGGAATGCCTACTCGAGTTGTAACTAGTGGGGTCGATGAGATTCCTGGAAAAACTATGTTTGAAAAGCGGCTCTACTTTATGGAGCATATGGATCACATTCGCCAGTGGTTAATGTTTGAACCCCGTGGGCATCCGGCAATGAGTGGTGCAATACTGCAAAAGCCAACTAGAGCAGATGCTGACTGGGGTGTTATCTTTATTGAAGTATCTGGCTGCCTACCAATGTGTGGTCATGGCACGATTGGTGTAGCAACAGTTTTAGTAGAGAAGGGTTTAGTCCCAGTTGTTGAACCAATTACAACAGTTAGTCTTGATACGCCAGCTGGATTAGTTGTTGTGGATGTGCAGGTTAAAGATGGTAAGGCTGAGAAAGTAACCTTGACCAATGTTCCATCATTTTCATATCAATTAGATCAAATTGTCGATGTTCCTGGATATGGCAAAATTAAATATGACATGGCATTTGGTGGAAACTTTTATGCAATTATTCCAATCGATCGAGTTGGTATTGAATTTAAGCATGAGAATGGCCCGAAGTTTTTAACAGCTGGTCTTGCAATCAGTGATGCTATAAATCAGCAAAATAAGCCGGTTCATCCTGAGAATCCAGATATTGCGATCTGTCACCATATTGATTTTATTTTTCCTGGCAAAAACTCACTTCACTGGAAGAATGCGATGGCAATTTACCCAGGATGGTTTGATCGCTCCCCTTGCGGCACTGGAACAAGTGCTCGGCTTGCTCAAATGGTTGCTCGTGGTGAATTTAAAGATAGCGATGTATTAATTAATGAATCTTGGATTGGTTCACAATTTGAGGGAAGAGTTAAAGAACATACAACGGTTGCTAATCTGCCAGCAATAATTCCTACCGTAACTGGTCGAGCATGGATTATGGGTGAGGCAACCTGGGTATTAGATCCAGCAGATCCCTTTCCAAGTGGATTTACTGCTTAATTAGCTTAAGTATTTTACTTTTTCATACTTATAAAAGTTATAGCAGCTCAATTTTACGAGCAAGTGCCCCACCAACCATTGCATGCAACTTAGTGCCTTCAGGTAAGTACTCTTCAGAGATAATCTCTCCCTGCTCATGAACTGCGCTAACTAAATCACCTCGGTTAAATGGAATTATCGCTTTAATCTCAACCTTTGGCTTAGGCAATGCTGCTTCAACTGCCTTAACTAATGTTTCTACTCCATACCCAGTTCGAGCAGAGATTGCATATGCATTACTTTCTTTTCTAAGTAATTCCATTAAAACCTCTGGCGCGGCTACATCCGCTTTATTAATTGCAATGATCTCCATAATCTCACCGCCGCCAATTTCATTTATTACCTGCCTAACCGCTCGCAGTTGTTCAAATGGATCTGGATGGGCACCATCAACCACATGGACAATCAGGTCAGACTCTGAAACCTCCTCTAAAGTTGATTTAAATGCTTCAACTAATTGGTGTGGCAGGTGTCTAACAAAGCCAACAGTGTCAACTAATGTGTAGATTCGACCATCACTACTTTCAGTCTTGCGAACAGTTGGATCTAAGGTTGCAAATAATGCGTTTTCAACTAAAACATCAGCTCCAGTTAATCGATTTAATAAAGATGATTTTCCAGCATTTGTATAGCCAGTGATTGCAACTGAAGGAATATTATTTCGTCGCCTCTCACTGCGCTTAGTATCTCGAGAGATTTTCATCTCTTTAATCTCTCTACGTAGCTTTGACATCTTGTCATTAATTCTGCGCCGGTCTGTCTCTATCTTTGTTTCACCCGGACCACGGCCACCAATACCACCTGCTTGGCGAGAGAGTGATTCACCCCAACCACGAAGACGCGGCAACATATAGGACATCTGCGCTAACTCAACCTGCGCCTTACCCTCACTACTCTTTGCATGTTGGGCAAAAATATCTAATATCAAAGCGGTCCGATCAATTACTTTTACTTTAACTTTTTGTTCTAAAGTTCTAAGTTGAGCAGGAGATAACTCACCATCACAAACCACAGTGTCAGCCCCAGTTGCCACCACCGCTTCCCTGACCTCTTTAACCTTTCCAGAACCAATAAATGTGGCTGAGTCTGGTTTATCACGGCGCTGAATTAACGCCTCCATTACCTGTGAACCTGCAGTCTGGGCAAGAGCTGCTAACTCCTTAATTGAATTATCGGCATCTTTAGCACTTCCTTCAATCCAAACTCCAACTAAGACAACCTTTTCAAGACGCAATTGCCGATACTCAGCATCGGAGACATCTTGTAACTCAGTTGATAGCCCACTAACTCGGCGAAGTGCTTGCCGGTCCTGTAGATCTTGATTATCACTGGCAGGATTTTCAGTTAATTCATAATCTGCAACTGCTTGGGCGTTCTCCCTAATTAAGGTATCAATATCAATTTCAAGCCCATCATCTTTGCCAAATTTTGCATCACTCACAAATATTGATCCAACTCAACCTCTTTAATTAACTCAGCTGCTCCGGTTAAAGTTGCGTTGCTATGGCCATCAATTTCAACTACTAATTTTCCACCAGGTGGATTAATAATCCACTTAATTGGAACTCTTTTTTTCTTTTCAATTGTGGCAGCAAGTGCAATTGCGCAAATTCCAGTTCCACAAGATTGCGTCTCCCCTACTCCTCGCTCATAAACTCGCATATTTATCTCACCATTTTCTAAAAACTGTGCAAATTCGACATTAACGCCATCTGGATACTCTTCCGCTGGTGAAACCTGTGGCGCAGTTTTTAAGTCTCCAATTTTTACTAAATCATCGGTAAAGACAACTGCATGTGGGTTTCCAACATCAATATTAAAGCCGCGATAGGAATTGCTATTTGATTCAACTGTAATCTCACCTGGTACTTGGGATACTTGTCCCATATTTACCGAGATTTCCCCAACCTCTGGAACTGCTAAAAACTTTTTACCCGCTCTAGTATTTATTGCATAAATACCACTTGGTTGATATCCGCGATCGGTTAAATACCTAGCCATTACTCTAATCCCATTTCCACACATCTCTCCAACAGAGCCATCTGCATTGGAGTAATCCATAAACCAGGTACCATCTTTTTTAATTATCTTAATAAACCCATCACTTCCAACACCACTTTCGCGATCACAGATTCTTTTTATTTGCTCAGGCGTAAATTTAATCTTGTCATCTTCATCAAATACCAGCACAAAATCATTGTGTGTGCCGTGACCGTAGGTAGCTTGAACCATTAATTAATACTAGCCAAGAGCTTTTCAAGGCGGGCAGTGATTGGCTCTGGTGCAAGCCACTTAATTCGCATATCTCTAGAGAACCAGGTCTCCTGCCTTCTAGCATAAGCACGGGAAACCCGCTTAGTCTCCTCCTTTGCAAATGCCTCATCTGATTGATCAGCTAAGTAATTCATTATCTGGCTGTAACCAAGTGCCATCTTCGCAGTGCTTGCTTGAGCAAGCCCATCACGCATTAAATGCTTAACCTCATTAACAAAACCTTTAGCCCACATATCCTCTACTCGCTTATCAATTTTTTGATCAAGATTTTGCCTATCTAGTACCAAGCCAAACTGTTTTGCATCTGGATACTTACTACTTTCCTGCCTTGGCAGATTTGCAGTAAATGGTTTGCCAGTTAACTCAATAACCTCAAGTGCTCTAATTACCCGCCGAATATTCTCCTTTGGAATTGCCATCGCTGCTGCCGGATCTGCCTTAGCTAATCTCTCATGCATTAAATCATTGCCAAGCCGCTCGGCCTCATCGGTAATTCTTTGGCGAAGTGCTGCATCTGTATCTGGAAAATTTAAATCATCTAAAATTGCCTTAATATAAAGGCCAGTACCGCCAACTACAATTACTGATTTACCCTCGGCTAATAGCTGATCAATCTTGCTTCTAGCAACGCCCTGATACCAAGAAACATTTGCATCATCTTTAATATTTAAAATATCAATTAAATGATGGGCTACTCCTTGGCGTTCCTCAGTTGTTAACTTTGCTGTACCGATATCCATACCCTTATATAGCTGCATTGAGTCGGCATTAATTACTTGGGCATCTATCTCTTTAGCTAGAGCAACTGCTAAATCACTCTTACCAGTTGCAGTAGCACCACATATAACAATTAAACTCATTTAAAATTACAACGACTTAAGTGAGGCCAAGGTTGGAATGCCTAATAAAATCTTCTTATCCCCGTTATCTTCAGCCCAAGTGGCGTGTGCATCCCCGCCCTTGGTTTTCTTAACATTAATGGGTGCACTGGCCACAATATGGTTTGCAAATGCTTCAACTACTTTAACCTCTACTAAATCACCAGGGCGAGCACTCTTTGCACTATTGTCAAAGTGGGTAAGCCGAAAATCAGCACTTCGTCCATTCATGCGGTTTTGATCAAGATCATGTCTTCCCTCATGACCAGAAACTAATAACTCAACAGTTTTACCAATTAACTTTTCATTCTCAAGCTTGGAGATATCCTGCTGAATCTTATGTAATTGGCTATAGCGATCTGCCATCACATCATCTGGGATCTGATCAGCCATTGCAGCTGCTGGTGTTCCAGGCCGCTTTGAGTATTGGAATGTGTAGGCAGCTGAGAATCTTGCCTGCTTTACTAATTTAATTGTGTCAGCAAAATCAGCATCACTCTCACCTGGGAAACCAACAATAATGTCGGTGGTAATAGCTGCATCTGGCATTGCCTGCCTTACCTTTTCCAGAATTCCTAGGTATCGATCGGCTCGGTATGAACGACGCATTGCCTGTAATACCTTGTCACTTCCAGATTGCAACGGCATGTGTAGATGCGGCATAACATTTTTACTCTCTGCCATCGCCTCAATTACATCATCAGTAAAATCTCTAGGGTGTGGTGACATGAACCGTACTCTTTCAAGCCCATCAACCTTTGCGCACTCTTTAAGTAACTTTGCAAAAGCTGTCCGGTCACCGAAATCAACACCATAGGCGTTAACATTTTGCCCAAGCAAGGTTATTTCAATAACTCCTTGATCAACTAAGGCCCTAACCTCACTCATAATTTCACTGGATGGTCGATCTTTTTCAATTCCGCGAAGTTGGGGCACTATGCAAAATGTGCAGGTGTTGTTGCAGCCAACTGAGACTGAGACCCAGGCAGAAAATGCTGAATCTCTTTTAACTGGCAGAGTTGATGGAAAGTGCTCCAATGATTCCTTAATCTCAACCTGTGAGGCCTCTTCAACCCTTGCTCGCTCAAGCAGAATTGGTAGTGAGCCAATGTTGTGAGTACCAAAGACCACATCAACATATGGTGCACGCTTAATAATTGCATCTTGATCCTTTTGCGCCATGCAGCCACCTACTGCAATTTGAAAGTTTGGATCACTTTTTTTGCGAGGTGCTAAAAATGAGAGATTTCCATAAAGCTTATTGTCGGCATTCTCTCTAACTGCGCAGGTATTAAATACCACTAAATCTGGTTGAGAGTCAGCTAGTGCTTGGGTATAACCGGCATCTAGTAGCAGCCCGGCGATTCTCTCAGAGTCATGGACATTCATCTGACATCCATAGGTTTCAACTACAAAGGTAGGCATTAACCAATTCTACTTGCTAATTAACGCTGGTTAACTCCCGCATAATTCGTCCGCAAACTCCATGTCCATAACCTTTACGGGCTAATAGCCCAGAGATTCGCCTATATACAACCTCTGGATCTAAGTGAGAAATTGAGTTGTACTTTCGCTCTGCTAATAAAAATGCTTGAGCGTACTCAGCCTCATCATCAATCTCTTCAATCACCTCATTGATTATGTCTTGGGAGACGCCTTTAGTACGAAGCTCACCGGCTATAACTCGCTTACTTAATTTCTTCGCCCGCTGCCTTGACTCTGACCATAACTTGGCAAACTCAAGATCATTTAATAAACCTTGTAATTCAAGTGAATC
>CANKTS010000004.1:0-25999 GCA_947486485.1 Actinomycetota bacterium
ATATTGCGATCAATCGGTGGCATCCGATCCATATCCCAGCCTTGAGCGTAGGTAATAATTAACTCATCAATCTTGCTCAAGTGATCTGCTACCCCAGTTATTAGGGTTAAAACATAAGGCTCCTGCGATAACTCAGCAGATCCTCGAGCTTTAAATAGATCTGCCGCTAAAACATTTTTAATATCAGCTTCATATAAAAAATCTAAAGCACGTTTTCGGGCCTTACTACGGGCAGACACAGTTAGTTGGCTCGGCCTAGATATTCACCGGTGCGCGTATCTACCAAGACCATCTCATCCTGCTTAATAAATAATGGCACCTGAATAGTTATTCCAGTCTCGACAGTAGCTGGCTTTGTACCGCCAGAGGATCGATCACCTTGAATACCTGGCTCGGTATAAGTAATTTTTAATGTAACAGAGGCTGGTAATTCAATAAACAGTGGGTTACCTTCATGCATAGCAACTACAACAGCTGCATTCTCAAGTAAGTAATCAGTTGCATCGCCAACGGTCTGCTTGCTTACTGAGATTTGATCATAATTAGTTGAGTCCATAAACATAAAATCGTCACCATCTTTATATAGGTAAGACATATTGCGTTTTTCAACCGATGCCACCTCAACCTTAACGCCGGCATTGAAAGTTTTCTCAACCACCTTGCCAGATAGAACTGATCGCATCTTGGTGCGCACAAATGCACCACCTTTGCCAGGCTTAACATGTTGGAACTCAATAACATTCCAAAGCTGACCATCAAGATTTAAGGTCATGCCGTTTTTTAAATCATTTGTAGTTGCCATCTTTATCCCATCCCAGTAGTAATTAAAAGTAATACAGTATTAAAAAGTATTGCGCTAGCCTACCTTGTTAGCCAAGTAGTTTTTGCATAGCAATTAGCGCCAGGTAGTAGCTTTCAACGCCAAAACCAGCGATGGTTCCATTTACTACCCCACTAATTACTGAGGTATGGCGAAACTCTTCACGAGATAATGGATTGGAAAGATGGACCTCAATTACTGGTGCTTTGAGCATAGTTACTGCATCTCTAATCGCATATGAGTAGTGAGTAAAAGCAGCTGGATTAAATATCACCGGCTGTTTCTTATCAGCAGCCTCATGCAGCCAGGTAATTAACTCACTCTCGCTATCACTTTGTTTTACCTCAACATCAATTTTCAATGAGCTGGCTTTTTCCTCAATTCCCTTTTTAAGTTGCGGATAATCCAACTCTCCATAATGGCTTTTTTCGCGAAGATCTAGCCGCGCCAAATTCGGACCATTTAGAATTAAAATTTTCACTTGGCTATTCTCTCATAAACTGTTGCCAACAGGCTGGATGAAACATCCTCAAGCCATACTGGTTTACCAATTCTGCTTATTCCAATAAAGCGCAACTTATCCTGCTTTACCTTCTTATCTTGCAATAGCAAGGTAGCCAAACTCTTCCATCTATTTCTTGGATACTTTACTGGCAGGTTAAATCTATTCAATAACTCACGGTGAAGATCTACTGCATCAGAGTCTAATCCTGCTAAATCCTTACTGAGCTCAGCAGCAAAAACCATTCCAATACTTACCGCCTCGCCATGGCGCAATTTATACTTACTATCCTTTTCAATTGCATGCCCTAGCGTATGTCCGTAATTTAATATCTCTCTTAGTTTGCTCTCTCTAAAATCTTTAGAGACAACATCGGCTTTAACCTTAACTGCTCTTCGGATAAGCTCGCTGTAATTTATCTCATCCTCTTGTACTAAATTAAGTATTTTATAATCTGAAATAAAGCCACACTTAATAACCTCTGCCATTCCAGCTGATAGATCTCGCACCGGCAGTTTCTTTAAAAAGGTTGGATCAATTAACACCTTAGTTGGTGAGTAGAAGGAGCCAATTAAATTTTTACCAGTAGCAGCATTTACCCCACTCTTGCCCCCAATAGCAGCATCAACCATGCCAGCAAGTGAGGTAGGAATTGCATACCAAGATATGCCCCGCAACCATGTAGCGGCGGCAAAGCCGGCTAGATCAGTAGTTGCCCCACCGCCAAAACCAATAATTGCATCCCCTCTTGCGATAGATGCAGCTGCACATTTGCGCCAGATCCGCTCTAATGTTGCAACACTCTTTTGGTTTTCACCCTCAGGAGTTGCATAAATGATTAGGTTCTTTGATTCCTTAAGTTTAAACAACTTTATTAAGGAGTTAGGTGCGATAAGTAAAACTCGATTATGGTCTTGGCATATCTGCTTAATGGCATGCAAGCCATCAGCACCTACTACAACCTCATAATTATGCTCAGCCTTTATATTAATTGACTTCATAATTTACTCTTTAATTTTTCGCTAATAATAGTTGCCACCTCAGCGGGTTTGCGATTATCTGAGGAAATGATCTCACTAGATAATTTCTCATATATTGGCCGACGGGCGCTCATAAGGTTTAACCATTGCTGGCGTGGATTAATTAATAGCAATGGTCTATCTTTATTAAATCCAACTCGGTTTGCTGCTTGTGAGATTGATACATCGATAAAAACAACTGGATAATCTGCATGCGCTAACTCTTTTTGAATTTGTTCATTGATTGGCGCACCACCACCTAATGCAATCACCCCTGAGAAAGTTGCCAAAAGTTTGCTAACTACCTCAACCTCCATCTTTCGAAAGGCAGGCTCACCATCATCGACAAATATCTCAGAGATCTTCTTGCCGGCAATCTTTTCAATCTCAGAGTCACTATCAATAAAACTAATCGCTAACTCTTTAGCTAATGCCTTGCCAATACTAGTTTTACCCGCACCAGGAGGGCCAATTAAAACTATCCGCTTAAGCATTACTTAATTTCTAAAGTTTTAATGTAATTCTCAAAGTTGCGCTTAGTTTCCTGCACACTATCGCCACCAAACTTCTCAAGAACTGCATCTGCAAGCACAAGTGCTGCCATTGCCTCCGCCACAATTCCAGCTGCTGGAACTGCACAAACATCTGAGCGTTGATTAATTGCCTTTGCTGGTTCACCAGTTGCAACATCAATTGTGTCTAGCGCTTTGGGCACAGTTGAAATTGGCTTCATTGCAACTTTAACCCGCAAAATCTCACCGTTACTGATACCGCCCTCAGTGCCACCTGCTCTATCGGTTCTGCGCACAATCGCACCCTTGGCATTTTTTTCAATCTCATCGTGGGCAACTGAGCCACGTCTTTTCGCAGTGGTAAAGCCATCGCCAATCTCAACACCTTTAATTGCATGAATACCCATCATGGCAGCGGCTAACTTGGCATCTAATCGCTTATCCCAATGAGTATAAGAACCAAGACCAGGTGGCAGGTTATAGCCCAAAACCTCAACTACGCCACCAAGTGTGTCACCATCACGATGTGCTGCTTCGATCTCTTTAACTATTAGATCACTTACCTTCTTATCTGCACAGCGAACTGGATCTTCATCGATTCGCGCGCGATCTTTGATAGTTGGTAATTCATAACCTTCACTAACAGCTACCTCACCAATTGAAATTACATGACTTAATATTTCAATTCCAACACTCTGCTTTAAAAACGCCCTAGCAACTGCGCCAAGTGCAACCCGAGCTGCAGTCTCTCTAGCACTTGCTCGCTCTAATATTGGCCTAGCATCTGAGAAATTAAACTTTTGCATTCCCACTAAATCTGCATGTCCTGGCCGTGGCCGTGTCAAAGGTGCATTGCGTGCTAAATCCTTTATCTCACTTTCAGGAACAGGATCAGCACTCATTACCTTCTCCCATTTGGGCCACTCTGAGTTTGCAATCTGAATAGCGATCGGCCCACCTTGAGTCAGACCAAGTCGAATACCTCCAGTAATAGTTATTTTGTCGGCTTCAAAATTTTGTCTTGCACCTCTTCCAAAACCTAATCGACGTCGAGCCAAATCAGTATTGATATCTGCGCTAGTAATTAAAACATGCGCTGGCACTCCCTCAACTATTGCAGTTAAGGCAGGCCCGTGTGATTCACCTGCAGTCAGCCAACGAAGCACATCTTCTCCGAATCAATATTTAGAGGGATATTCTCTCAGATTCACCGTGCACCTCGCCTCACATTTAACCCTCTTACTCATAAAATCTTTGCTAAATATGTTCCGAAAATCATAAATGGTGCAAAGGCAATGGCACCTCCTCCTCTAAGTAAGGCATAGAGCCCGCCACTAATCCAAGCGATCGATAATGCATTTGATAATTCAAAAAATGTGCTGATTGGTAGCGCAATTATTGGTGCAAGTTTTATATCACCGCTACCAATCTTGCCTTTTATAAGTAGGTTTAATAAGCCATAGATTCCTAGATTAGCTAAGCCAAGGCGCCAGTTTGTATCTAAATAGATAGCACAGAATATGATTGCAATTACTAGGTCAATATTGCGAATCAATTTAAACCTAAAATCATAGATCGCAATCCAAATAAACCAAATAGCGGCGGCAATCTCTAAAATCACTACCGCAGATTAAACTGTTAGCAGGTAATAAATTTAATGCTGTGGATTACTTCTTTATCGCTGCGTTAGCAACTTTCAATAACTCACTACGCATCTTGGCGTAATCAAACTCTTTTTGGGAGAAGTAGTTTATTTGAAATAATGCCTGCTCAACTAGAAGAGCTAACCCTCCGATTACACCCCGACCAAGATTTTGATAGCGCCTTGCTAGATCTGTTGGCCATGGGTGGTAGGTAACATCAAAGAAATCAGCTTTTGTGGACAGAACAGTTAATCCATCGGTAGCACCTGCTGGTGTAGTTGAAATGATTAGATCTCGATCCTGAATCTCCTCAAACTGTTGCCAATCTAAGAAATTAATATCAAGATCAACAGCTGCCGAGTGGAGTTGGTCATGCCTGGTGATAGATCTTGTTAAAACTGAGACCTTACTTCCCGTTCCTTTTAAGGCTCCAATAGCTGCACGTGCGGTACCACCAGCACCTAATATTGCAATCTGCTTTCCAAAGTAAGGTTTAAGTAGATTTTTAAATGCAAGTAGGTCAGTGGACAGTCCAATACTGCCAGTTGATTCGAAAATAACTGTATTGATTGAGCCAATTTGTTTTGCTATCGGATCCACTCGATCAACAAACCCTATTGATATCTCTTTTAATGGCATAGTCATCGCTAAACCTCGGTAACCATTATTTTTTGCATTAAAGTAAAAATCGCCAAACTTATCTTCACTTACCTCGCTAGCCAAAAACTGTGCTTCTACACCCAATATTTCATAAGCGGTTGTGTGTAGTAATGGCGAGAGGGAATGACTGATTGGTTTACCAGCCACTGCTAACTTGATCATTTAAATAAACCAGCTTCCTCATTTTTTCTAAACTCATTTGCCCACGTATTAAACTCTTTTATTGAACTTGTAAATCTTGTATCTTGTGGCTTGACTGTAATGAAGTAAAGCCAATCACCCATCTGCGGATTTACCGCCGCCTCAAGTGCTGCCTGGCCAGGATTACCAATTGGTCCTGGCGGTAACCCCTGATATTTATAGGTGTTATACCTAGAGTTTATCTCTAACTGCTTATAGGGGAGTCTTATTTTCCCCCGTAGATTCGCTGCATACTCAATTGTGGTGTTCATTTGTAGTGGCATACCAATTTTTAAGCGATTATAGATAACCTGCGCTATCTTGGTGAAATCTTGCACATCACCCTCTGCTTGGGCAATTGAGGCGATGATTACTAACTCAAAGGGTGAAAACTTTCCATAACCCTGATCGATCTTGCTAGTTTTTGCCGATAAGTTAAATCGGGTAAGCATCTGCGTAATTGCTTGATCAGTGGTAGTTCCTGGCGCAAATGAGTAATTAGCTGGGAATAAAAATCCCTCTAAGTTATTAGTTTTAAAGATATCTGCAGGTTTTATTGCAGGCGATAACTGACCAGATACCAACTTGGATTTAAGTAATAAATCTAATATCTCAACCTTTCGTAATCCTTCGTTAAAGCGAAAAACTCCACGGTTTCGAGTTGGATCTAGGAGCTGATTAAGTGCTGCCTGTGCTGAAATTTTTAAATCAATTTCATGAATACCAGGTGAGATTGAGTTTGCTCGTTTTTGGTTTAGGGCAAGCTTATAAAATACCTTAGTTGCTTTGATTACCCCAGAACTATAAAGTTTTTGCGAGATCTTTACACCGGTATCTCCATCTTCAATAAGTATTTCGGTCTTACTTGCTGAGGTTGTATCTTGATAATCATTGAGTAAAAAAGCGTTATGAATAGAGGTTGCTGATCCAGTAATCAATACGCAGATAAGGAGAACAACTATCAGCCGTCTCAAAGTAATTCACCAACTGCACTGCCTGATCTCTCATTTAGTAGGGCGCTCTCTAAAATATTAATAGCTGCTATCTGATCAATTACCGCTTTGCTCTCTCGTTCTGATTTTCCAATCTCGCGCATCTGCGAGTAAGCATTTGATGTAGAAAGGCGCTCATCAACAAGATATATCGGACCCGTAAATATGCTTCTTAATAAGTTACCAAAAGCAGTTGCTGCCTCTGAGGTCGTACTACTTTCGCCAGATAAATGCTTGGGATTTCCCACAACAATGTAGAGGGGATTAACTTCAGTAATAATCTCCTGCAATTTAATTAATAATTTTTCATCATTTAGTAGTGTGGCATGTGGTGAAACTAGAATAGATTCTGAATCTGAGGTCGCTACCCCAATACGTTTTTGGCCAAAATCAAAGCCGACTCTTCGGCCAATAGCGATTGGCTTACTCATAGAAATGCCAACCTTTAATTGATTTTCCCATTGATAACTTTTGTTATCTCAGCAAACGCCTTCACGATTGCATCACTATCAACACCGCCACCTTGGGCAAAATCATCCTTACCGCCACCGCCACCGCCTAGAACTGTGGAACCAGTTTTAATTAACTCACCAGCTTTTACTCCTAATTTGATTGCCTCAGGTGAAACAGCCGCAACTATTAATGGTTTACCGGCGGTAATTGTTGCTAATACAACAATGCCAGCCTTAAGTTTGCCCCGCAAATCAGTAGATATTGATCTCATATCATCTACTGCTATCTCATCTGCTAATTGATCGATAATTAAATTTACACTTCCAATTGGTTTGACCTTCTTTAATAACTCACCCGCTGCTGCCATCGCCTTTGCACTTCGCACACCTGATAACTCTTTTTCCATCCCCTTCATCTTCTCAACTAATTCAGAGATACGTTGTGGTAACTCCTCTGCTCTAGATCCTTTAATAATCTCAGTTAATGAGTTAAGTAGTACATGCTCTCTAGCTAAATACTGATACGCGTCATAACCAACTAATGCCTCAACACGTCGTACGCCCGCACCAATTGAGGATTCAGATAAAAGTTTTACCAAGCCAAGCTGACCAGAGCGCGTCACATGCGTTCCACCACACAGCTCCTTAGCCCAATCACCAACACTTACCACTCGCACCTGATCACCATACTTCTCACCAAATAACGCCATTGCCCCGATCGCCTTTGCAGCATCTTGTGACATAACCTCTGAATGAACCTGCAGATCAGAGATCAATAACTCATTAACTCTGCTCTCCACATCATTTAATACAGAGAGTGGAACTGCACTCGTTGATGGAAAATCAAATCTAAATCGCCCAGGTGCGTTCTCAGAACCCGCCTGAGTTGCAGTCTCACCAAGTGCCTCCCTAAATGCTTTATGAACCATATGTGTTGCAGTATGAGCTCTAGAGATTGCTAATCTTCTCTCTAAATCAATATCGGCAACTGCTTGCTCACCATTTTTAACTACACCGCTAATGATTGTTCCGCGGTGAACAATTAACCCAGGCACTGGTGATTGAACATCCTCAATCTCAATAACTGCGCCACTTGCTAATTTAATTTTCCCACCATCAGCTAACTGGCCTCCACCCTCAGCATAAAATGGCGTGCGATCTAATGTAATTTCAATATCAGCTCCAGCACTTGCCTCTTTGACGCTTTTGCCATCAACTAATAATCCAGTTAACTTCGCCTCAGCACTTATATTTTCATAACCAACAAACTTTGAAACTCCGGATTTATCAACAATGCCCCGATACTCAGTTAGATCGGTGTGCCCACTCTTCTTCGCCTTTGCATCAGCTTTTGCCCGATCACGCTGTTCATTCATTAATTTTCTAAATCCACCCTCATCAACACCTAAACCTTGCTCGCGCGCCATCTCAAGGGTTAAATCAAATGGGAATCCATATGTGTCATGAAGTTTAAATGCAGTATCAGCTGATAATGATTTACTTTTCTCACTCTTTAACTGATCAGCAGCTAGATCAAAGATTGTTGTGCCACTCTTTAGGGTTTGAATAAAGCTATCTTCCTCAGCCTCCGCAATTGCAAGAATTCGATCAGAGCCAATTACCAACTCTGGATATTGAGCGCCCATTGCCTTTATAGAGCTCTTAATTAACTCACCCATTACTAGATCTTGTGACCCAAGCAGGCGCATATTTCTGATAGTTCGGCGCATCATTCGGCGCAGTACATAACCACGTCCTTCATTGCCAGGTGTAACACCATCACCGATTAACATCATTGCGGTTCGAGCATGGTCTGCAACCACTCGAAGTGAGATATCTGAACTCTCATCTTTTCCATACTTAACCTTGGTAAGAGTTGATGCCTTATCTAAAATAATTTTGGTGGTATCAATTTCATATATGTTATCCACGCCTTGAAGTAGCGCAGCGGTTCGCTCAAGTCCTAATCCAGTATCTATATTTTTCGCTGGTAATTCACCCACAATTGGAAATGAGTTCTTGTCGCCACCTTCGCCACGAATATTTTGCATAAAGACTAAATTCCAGATCTCTAAATATCTGTCCTCATCTGCAATTGGTCCACCCTCTTTGCCATATGCACTACCTCGATCAAAGTAGATCTCAGAGCATGGTCCACAAGGACCGGGAACTCCCATTGACCAAAAATTATCTGCCATGCCTCTGCGTTGAATACGATTCTTTGGAACACCTACTTGTTTCTCCCAAATTTGCGCACCCTCATCATCATCTTGATAAACAGTTACCCAAAGCTTCTCCTCAGCAAAACCATAACCACCATCTGAAACAGATTTAGTTAGCAACTCCCAGGCAAGTGCAATCGCACCCTCCTTAAAGTAATCACCAAAGGAGAAGTTGCCACACATCTGGAAAAAAGAGGCATGCCTTGTAGTTTTGCCAACCTCATCAATATCTAAGGTTCTAACACATTTTTGTACTGAGGTTGCTCGCTTATATGGTGCTTTAACTTCACCTAAAAAATAAGGTTTAAACGGAACCATGCCCGCATTTACTAATAAAAGATTGGGATCATCAGCAATTAATGATGCCGACGGAACTACTGTGTGCTTAAGATTTAATGAGTTCTTGCTTTCAAAAAAATTTAGCCAACGGGAGCGAATATCTGCGGAGTCCATCACTACTCCTTAGCTTTGCTTTTTTTCTTAACCTTTTTCTTTCCCTTTGCCGCCGAAACTACAGCTGTCGCTGCTTTCATGGCCATCGGGTTCTCATCAAAAAACGATTCAGTTCCTTTGGTAAATTTCTTAATCAGATTTTCTAATGATTTTCCCGCATTGCTCACGCTTTTGAGTGGACTGTTGACCATTGAAATTGTCGTTGTTATTTCATCAATTGTTCTAGTGAGGCGAATTACCGCATAAGAGATGGCTAATGCAATTATGGCTAGCGATGAGGCTGCGATAATTGTTGCAATTCCACCTGGTCCCATTTGGGAAGAATACCTGAAAAGTTGCTTACTCCTTGGCAGCGGCTGGAGTATCGACCCCACTCTCTTTGCGTTGTGCTGGCGTAATCGGTGTTGGTGCGCCAGTTAGTGGATCTGCGCCACTTGCCGTCTTAGGAAAGGCAATAACTTCACGGATTGATTGAGCACCAGCTAGTAATGCGCATAATCGGTCAATACCAAGTGCAATTCCACCATGTGGTGGTGGGCCATAATTAAATGCCTCTAACAAAAATCCAAACTTACTTTCCGCCTCATCATTGGATAAACCAATAGTTTTAAATACCCGTTGCTGAACCTCGCGCTGATGGATTCGAATTGATCCACCACCAATCTCATTACCATTTAAAACAATGTCATATGCATAAGCAAGAGCAGCAGCCGGTTGCTTATCAAAGTTGTCAGCAAACTCCGGTTTTGGTCCGGTAAATGGGTGGTGCACTGCAGTCCATCCAGCTGCCGGATTTTGGCTATCTACTGGCTCAAACATGGGTGCGTCAACAATCCAAACAAATTTCCAAGAATTCTCATCGATTAAATTACAACGTGCCCCGATCTCTACTCGCACAGCTCCTAATAAATTTTGTGAGGAAACAGTAGATCCGGCCGCAAAGAAAATAGCATCTCCAATTTTTGCTCCAACTTTTGCAGCGATTCCAGAGCTTTCTTTCTCAGAAAGATTCTTTGCAACTGGGCCACCTAATGTGCCATCTGCTTGCAGCAATATATATGCCAACCCTTTAGCACCCCTTGCCTTTGCCCAATCCTGCCAAGCATCTAACTCTCGCCGTGGCACATCGGCACCTTTTGGCATAACTACTGCGCCCACATACTCCGATTGAAAAACTCGAAACTGCGTATCCTTAAAGAAATCAGTCACATCTGTTAACTTATTATCAAATCTTAAATCAGGCTTGTCTGAGCCATAATCGCGCATCGCATCTTTATATGTCATATGCGGAATTGGTAGGGCAATCTTGTGGCTAACAATTTTTTGAAATACTTGTGATAAAACTTTTTCGGCAATCGCAATTACATCTGCTTGATCAGCAAATGAGATCTCAATATCTAATTGAGTAAATTCTGGTTGCCGATCCGCCCTAAAATCCTCATCTCTAAAACATCTTGCAATTTGGTAGTAACGCTCCATGCCTGCAACCATTAGTAACTGCTTAAATAATTGTGGTGATTGAGGCAAGGCATACCAAGAGCCAGGCTGTAATCTAACTGGAACTAGAAAATCTCTGGCCCCTTCTGGAGTTGAACGAGTTAGATATGGAGTCTCAATCTCTAGAAAATCTGCCTCACCCATTACATCTCTAATTGCAGCTGTTACCTTAGAGCGCAATCTTAAATTCTTTGCCGGTCCTTCTCTTCGCAAATCTAAGTATCGATACTTAAGCCGGACCTCCTCTGAAATATTTCCAATATCTCCACTATCTACTGGAAATGGCAGAGCAGCTGCCTCACTTAAAACTTCAAGTAATTCACAAACAACCTCAATCTCACCAGTAGCAATTTCCTTATTATCATTGCCAGCAGGACGCATCTTCACACTGCCGGTAATTAAGACACACCACTCAGCACGAAGTTCACCAGCTACTTTCTCATCATTAATGACAACCTGCACCGCACCTGTGGAATCCCGTAAATCAATAAATGCAACTCCACCATGATCACGCCGACGTGCTACCCAACCAGCCAGTACAACCTTGGTACCAACTGATTTTGCATTAAGGGATCCTGCATCATGAGTGCGCAACATTACTTAGAATTTCCTAATCTGCTTATTAAATCTGAAACCACAAGGCTACTAGAGATAACCTCACCACTGCTCATTAATTTTAATTCGCACTTTCCAGATGAGATCTCATCATCACCAATTACAAGGCAATAACGTGCTCCGCTCTTATCAGCAGCTTTCATGCCACCCTTAAGACCACGATCACCATAAGCTAAATCACAACTAATACCAGCACTCCGCAGTTGTGAAACCAATTTGAAGCCAACACTCTTACCAGAATCAGTAATCGGCACTACAAATAATTGAATCTGATTAATTGATGAGGGCAAAGACTCCTCTGCCAAACATGCCATCAGAATTCGATCAACACCTAAGCCAAATCCGATTCCACTAACCTCAGCTCCACCAAGTGACGCCATTAAGCCGTCATACCTGCCGCCGCCGCCAATTCCTGATTGAGCTCCAAGGAGTGCATGATCAAACTCAAATGTGGTGCCGGTGTAGTAATCAAGACCGCGCACCATCCTGGGATTTATTGTGTAATCAATATTAATCTCAGAGAGTAGGCGTTTAACCTCTTCAAAGTGGGATTTACTCTCATTGCTTAGATAATCAAGTAGCAATGGCGCCTTACTCATTGCATTTTTAATTTCATCTCGCTTATCATCAAATAATCTAAGTGGATTTAATTTTGCCCGCTCAATTGTTGCCTCATCTAGCTTTAGACCAGCAATAAACTTAACTAAATCCTTGCGATGATCATCCCGACTCTTCGCATCTGCAAGTGAGGTAATATTTAATTTATACTGCTTAAGTCCTAAGGCTTTAAATGCAGTATCGGCAACTGAGATAACCTCAACATCAATCTCTGGATCGTTGTAACCAATCGCCTCAATACCTACCTGATAAAACTGGCGATAGCGCCCTGCTTGTGGCCGTTCTGCTCTAAAAAATGGACCAGTATAAAAAAGCTTTACCGGTAGTTGCCCTCTATCTAAATTATGTTCTATTACTGCCCGCATCACACCTGCTGTTCCTTCAGGCCTAAGTGTGATTGATCTGCCACCTCTATCTTCAAAGGTATACATTTCTTTACTAACTACATCAGTTGATTCTCCAACACCACGAGTAAAAACCTCAGTATCTTCAAATACTGGCAGCTCAATTAATGAGTAGCCAGCTAATTTAGCGGCGGTAAGTAAATGATCTCGAACATACTCAAACTGATCTGAGTTTGGTGGAAAGTACTCACTGACACCTTTAGGCGCCTGAAACTTACTCATCAGGTCACCGTCCACTCTGATCTAAAAAATCACTTTGCAGATAAGGATTTCTCACCCGCTCAATGGCGATTGTAGTTTGCCCACCATGCCCAGGCAGGACATTTAGCCCATCAGGTAGTGTCAAAACTCGCTCGCGTAAGGTTTTGCGCATATCAGTAGCAGATCCTGTGGGAAGATCGGTGCGTCCTATGCCGCCAGCAAATAACACATCCCCAGAGATCAGCACTTGATTATCAACGGTAAAAATCACCGAACCTTTGGTGTGCCCCGGTGCAAATATTGATTCAATTTCAAGTCCTGCGATTTGAAAATTACCAAAATCATCTAACTCAATTAGATCAGCTGGCTCTGTGAAATTATTTCCACCAAATGCAGATATCAATTGCTCACTTACTCCCCCACTATCTAGTGCTGCCATTGGATTAGTTAGTAAAAATCTGTCTGCTGGAGTAATAAATGTGCGCATTGGTATCTCACTTGTTAATGGCAGCACTGAGAAAATATGATCGATATGCCCATGAGTAATTAATACGGCAACTGGTTTTAATTTATGTTCGGCAATCTTCTCTTTTATGCTCTTTACCAAATTTGGCTTTGCCATCCCCGGGTCAACAATGATGCACTCCTGGCCGACACCAGTAGCTAGGATCCAGCAGTTGGTTTCAAAGTAGGGGGCGATAACTCGATCAATCAGCATTACTCACCCTTTATCACCATTTTTTCCGCTCAGACTTCCCTTAAATCAGGTACTTAGGCTATCTTTTATCTGTACCAAACCAGGTAATCAAAGGCGCAAATGCGTAATTGATTACTACGCCAGCCCATAACGAGATCTGCAAAGCAGAGATCGCGCAACGAAAGGTTAAGCAACTATGGAGAACACAACTACACATATCCTTTCAAGTACCGGGGCTGCAGCAGCACTTATTGGTGATCCAGCAAAATTTGGCCGAGTCGGCGAAGATGGGACTGTTTATGTTATTACCCCAACGGGTGATCGCGCTGTTGGTTCATACCCTGGCAAAAGCGCAGAAGAAGCACTTGCATATTTTGTAAAGAAATTTGAAATGGCAGCCTCTGAAGTTGCACTCCTTGCCGCTCGAATCAGATCAGGGGCAATGGTGCCAAGTGACGCCCAAGAAGCAGTAAACAAACTGCGCACTCAAATCTCTGAGTTAAACGGTGTTGGCGATTTAGTAAATCTCTCCCAATCATTAGAGAAAATTCCAACCTTGATTACTGAACATGAGGGTGCTTATAAAGCCCGCAAAGAAACACAGAAAGCAGATCGAGCAGCACGACAAAATGAGGCGGCTTCAGTTAAAGAGAAGATAGTTGCTGAGGCTGAGACATTAATTGACTCAGTTGCTTGGAAAGTGACTACTGCAAGATTAAAAGTACTTCTTGAGGATTGGAAAAAAGCCCCACGCCTTGATAAAAAAGTTGATGCTGCGCTTTGGAAAAGGTTCTCCTCCTCTCGTAATAAGTTTGATAAGCGCCGTCGTACGCACTTTTCTAATCTAGATTCTGAGCAAAAAAAGGTTGCCACTGCTAAAGATGTAATTGTTAAAGAGGCAGAGAGCTTGGCTAGCTCAAAGGAGTGGCTAAATACTGCTAAGCGCTTCAAAGTATTAATGGATCAATGGAAGTCTGCTGGCCGGGGCAAGAAGGCAACTGATGATGCTCTTTGGCAAAGATTTAAAGCTTCTCAAGATTCCTTCTTTGCCGCAAAAAATGCTGACATGGCAAAGCGTAAGGGTTCAATGAGTGAGAACTTAGCAAAGCGAGAGGCAATGATTATTGAGTTTGAGGCGTTGCTACCAATATCTGATTTTAAATCAGCTAAAAAGAAGTTCTATGACCTAATGGGTAAGTGGCAGAAGATTGGAATGACAGATCGTAAAAAGAGAGCATCATTTGACACTCGTGTTAAAAAAGTTGAGGATGAGATTAACGAGTTAGAGCGTAATCACCAACGTAAAAGTGATCCATCTGCAAAAGCACAAGCAAATAAAGTTGTGCAGGGATTGGCTGAGGCCATTGAGAGTTATGAGAAACAAGCAGCTAAGGCTGAGGCTGCTGGTCAAACCGCTAAAGCAATGGTTGCAAGAGAGGCTGCAGCTGCCCGTAGAGATTGGCTTGAGCAGGCACAAAAGGGTTTAACTGAGTTCACCGGTTAATTATTAAAGATTCGATCCACATCATAAACACCCTCAATCGCTCTAACCGCTGCTAATACTGCATCTAAGTGAGAGGCATCTGCCATCTCAAAAGAGAATTTACAAATCGCTGTCTGATCTTTGTTGGTAACAACTGAGGCACTTAATATATTTACCTGCTGATCAGATAATGCCTTTGTTACATCAGATAACAGTCGGGCCCGATCTAGCGCCTCTACCTGAATATTTACTAGGAAAGTGCTCTTAGCGGAGAGGTTCCATTTGACTGCAACCATCCGATCTCCTTGATGAACTTTAAGATCGGTAATATTTATGCAATCTGCACGATGCACAGAGACGCCACTGCCACGGGTAATAAAACCAGTAATTTTATCCCCTGGAACAGGAGCGCAACACCTGGCAAGCTTTACCAAAACATCTGCCGCTCCCTCAACATCAATACCTGTAACACTCTTTCGCTCACGCTTGACTGGATTAATTAGCGGAGTTAGATCATTCTCTGGATGAGCATCTGATGTGCCAAGTAACACCATTAGTTTTTCAATTACTGAGTGGGCTGAGACATAACCATTTCCAACCGCTTCATACAAACTCTCAATATCTTCATACCGAAGATCATGAGCTAACTCAAGCAATGCGTGTCCACCTAATATCTTTTGTAGTGGCAGACCCGCCTTTCGCATCTGGCGAGCAATTGATTCTTGCCCAGCCTCAATTGCCTCCTCCTTACGCTCTTTAGAAAACCAAGCCTTTATCTTTGATCTGGCCCTAGATGATGTTACAAAGTTAAGCCAGTCATGACTTGGTGCTGCAGTAATTCCTTTATTTGTAACAATATCTATAACATCACCATTTACTAAATGAGATTCAAGTGGCACTAATTTTCCATTTACCTTAGCCCCAACACACTTATTACCAACCTCGGTATGAACTGCATAGGCAAAATCAACTGGGGTAGATCCTGATGGCAGTGCAATTACACTTCCCTTTGGAGTAAAGACAAATACCTCCGGTGTGCGCAGGTCATACCTTAAGGTCTCTAAGAAATCACCAACATCCTCACTCTCTTGCTGCCACTCATGCAGTTGGCGAAGCCAAATTTCCTCTGGACTCTTTCCAGCTTCAGTGTTTTTAGATTTATATTTCCAGTGCGCAGCAATTCCATACTCCGCCCGAGCATGCATATCAAAGGTGCGAATTTGAATCTCTACTGCTTTGCCATTTGGCCCAATCACTGTGGTGTGTAGAGATTGATAGAGATTAAATTTTGGCATTGCAATGTAATCTTTGAATCTACCTGGTACCGGACTCCACCGAGCATGTATTGCGCCAAGTACTCCGTAACAGTCACGAACTGAATCGACCAATATTCGCACTCCTACTAAATCATAAATATCATTGAACTCACGGCCTCTAACCACCATCTTTTGATAGACGCTATAGAAATGCTTTTGTCTGCCAATTACCTGCGCTTGTATCTTCTCTTGTTTTAAATCCTGATCAATTGCAGAGATTACCTCCTGTGTTAATTGATCTCGAGCCGGTGATCTCTCACTTACTAACCGTTCAATCTCTTCAAATTTCTTTGGCTCTAGGAATTTAAATGAGAGATCCTCAAGCTCCCACTTAATTGCATTCATACCTAGTCGGTGGGCAAGTGGTGCGTAGATGTCAATTGTTTCTTTAGCCTTACGACTGGCAGTCTCTGCCTCAATAAACTCCCAAGTGCGGGCATTGTGTAGTCGATCTGCCAACTTAATAACTAACACTCTAATATCTCTAGACATCGCAACAACCATCTTGCGCAAAGTCTCCGCCTCAGCAGTCGGTCCGTAGGTTAATTTATCTAACTTGGTAACCCCATCGACTAAAGATGTCACCTCATCACCAAACTCACTTTTTATTTGATCTATTGAGTAGGTAGTGTCCTCAACTGTGTCATGTAATAAGGCGGCCATAACTGTTGGCAAATCCATTCCTAGATCAATTAATATCTGAGCTACCGCTACTGGATGTGTTATATACGCATCCCCTGATTTACGAAGTTGTCCGGCATGGGCTTTTTCAGCAGCAATAAATGCTCGCTCTAAATCCTTGTTTGAAAATCCTGGGTGAGACAGGGAAAGGCCAGCAACTAACGGCTTTAACAATTCTAAAGTTGTCATAGCGCGAAGGCTTGTCTTATTTAATGCAAAATTATATTAGCGGCGGCGATTACGTCTTGGCTGATTTCGTGGCCCACGACCTGCCTGAGTTTGCACAACTGCAACTGGGGCAGAAACTTTATCGCCACGGTTACCAACTCGTTTTGCAAGTGCTTGCATCGCAGGCTCGCGTTCACGCAGTACAGCTAAAATTGGAGTTGCAATAAAGATAGATGAGTAAGTTCCAGTTGCTAACCCAATAAATAATGCCAGGGATAGATCCTTTAATGTGCCGGCACCCAATAGACCTGCGCCCACGAAGAGGATTGAGCCAACTGGCAGTAATGCAATTAGGGAAGTATTAAAAGAACGAACTAAGGTTTGATTAACTGCAAGGTTTGCAGCTTGTGAATAGGTACTCTTACCACTTGCAGCAATCCCCTTTGTATTCTCGCGAACCTTATCAAATACCACTACCGTGTCATAGAGTGAGTAGCCCAGAATAGTTAAGAATCCAATCACTGTTGCAGGTGTAACCTCAAAACCGATTAAGGCATAAATACCAACTGTGATGAATACATCGTGAATAACAGAGACAATTGCAGCAATTGCCATCTTTGATTCAAATGCCATTGCTAGGTAGAGCATTACTACAAAGATAAATCCAAACAAACCGTAGAGTGCCTTACGGGTGATCTCTTTACCCCAAGATGGTCCAATGATCTGTGAATCTATCGAGTCCACACCTACGCCAAACTTGGCAGCTAATTTATCTTCAACAGCTCCTTGCTCAGCCTGGGTCAGCACTTCTGTTTGCACTCTTACTTTATTATCACCGATCTTTTGAATAATGTTTTGTGTAGTTATACCAGCCTCGGTGAGGGCGGCCTCAGCTGAGGCTACTGATGCGGTTGGTGCGGTTACCATAAAAGATGAACCGCCTTTGAACTCAATACCAAGGTGTAATCCTTGAGTAAATAATGTAAGAGCAGAGGCAAGAATTAATAACCCAGAAACGGAGTACCAAATCTTTCGCTTGCCAATAAAATCAATAGAGGTCTCACCGCGATAAAGCCGGCCACCGATACCAGATAACTTAGCCATTACTTATCCTCCCCCATCGATACAACATTTTTCTGAACAATACCTAACGATTTAGCGGAGAATCCAGAGAGATTATGGCCTTGGCTATAGAAGGAGAACTTAGCTAGCACAGTAACAAGTGGCTTGGTAAAGAAGAAGACAACAATTAAGTCAATTAAGGTTGTTAGACCAAGCGTGAATGCAAAGCCTCGCACGCCACCAACTGCGAAGAAGTAGAGCATTACAGCTGCAATCATTGAAACTGCATCGGCAACAATGACTGTACGACGAGCACGTACCCAGCCAGTCTCAACCGCTGATTTTAGAGATTTGCCCTCTCGAACCTCATCGCGAATACGTTCAAAGTAAACAATAAAAGAGTCAGCAGTAATTCCGATTGCCACAATCGCACCAGCAATACCTGCCAAGGTTAAGGTGAAGCCAATCCACTCACCTAATAATAAGAATGAGAGCATTGCAATAATTACTGCAACACCTAGTGAGCCAACTGAGACAATACCAAGACCTTTGTAGTACAGCATTGAATAAATAACTACAAGCAATAGTCCAAGTCCTCCAGCTAATAAACCACCATGTAATTGATCTGCTCCTAAAGTTGGCGAAATTTGTTGGACCTCACCACGATCAAAGGCAAGTGGTAGTGCGCCATACTTTAAAACATTTGCTAGATCCTGGGCCTCAAGTTGGGTGAAATTACCGGTAATCTGCGCACTTCCAGTTCTAATTGCTTCATTAATTCTCGGCGCTGAATAGACCAATCCATCTAACACAATTGCTGCCTGATTTTGCGGTGAGGGCAGAGTTGTCAGTCTTGATGTCATAGCACCAAATTTATTTGTACCCTCGCCATCAAAATCTAAAACTACATACCAACCAGAGGCACTTTGAGCATCAATTACGGAAGATGCTTTTGTTACCTGACGACCTAAAACCTCAGCGGGTGCCAAAATAAATTTGCTTATCCCTGCGCGATCACAACTAACAACAGCCGCTGCCTCATCTGCCCCACCGCCACCTTGGCGATTTTCTGGCAAAGTGCAATCTAAGGCGGCAAATTTTGCATTTAAATCTGGGGTCACACCAGCAGGCAGGATTGCTGTTCTAGTATCAGTGCTAGTTGATGTGGCATTTGCTGCGCCCTCGGCTAATACTGGACGAAACCTTAACTCTGCTGTTTGGCCAACTAAGTCAACAATTCGCCGACCAGTCTCACCAGGAACTGAGATAACAATCTGCTGATTAACACCACTTCCTTGTGCAGATACTTCAGATTCAGCAACACCTAATGAGTTAACTCGCTGACGAATAATTGCAACCGCTTGATCAATTGCCTCAGCCGTTACTTTACCGTTCTGGCCAGCTTCAATTCGAGGTTGCAAAGTAACGCTAGTTCCACCTTGTAGATCTAAACCTAATTTAAATGAGGTCGCTCCTAATACAAATGCAACTCCAGTAAATGCCAAAATAGTTAGCAGCAGGATTGAGATCGTGCGCAACGCCTTTGATTGAGTATTCGCAATTTTATTAGCAGACATGAGACCCAATTCTAGGCTGAGGAGAGTTTATTGAGAAATCAGCCAGCGACTACAGCAGATTTATCGATATTTATGCAGTTATTGCGCGATATCTGGATCTTGATCAAAAAGTGAAGCATCAGTTCCAACCTGCGCAGAAAGTGGTGGCTTAATCCCAAGATGCATCCAGCCTGATGCAGTTGCAACTCGGCCTCTAGGTGTGCGCGCTAAAAACCCCATTCGAACTAAAAATGGTTCGGCTAAAGATTCAATGGTTTCAATCTCCTCCCCCACAGCCATAGCAAGAGTTGAGACACCAACTGGTCCACCATTAAAGTTTTTAATTAACGCGCTAAGCACAGCTTTATCTAATCGATCTAACCCAATCTCATCAACCTCATATATTTTAAGAGCAGATTTTGCATGCTCTATCTGAACTATCTTCTCTTTATTAACCTGTGCATAATCTCGCACCCTTCTTAGAAGCCGGTTTGCAACTCGTGGTGTGCCACGAGAGCGAGAGGCAATCTCAGCAACTGCAGCCTTATCTATTTGGATATCTAACAAATCAGAGCTGCGTTTAATAATTTGCGATAACTCATCTGCTTCATAAAAATCTAATTGCGCAGTAAAACCAAAGCGATCACGCAGTGGACTTGGTAGTAGCCCTGCCCTGGTAGTCGCACCAACTAGAGTGAAGTGCGGCAGGTCAAGTGGAATTGAGGTAGCGCCGGCGCCCTTGCCAACAATCACATCAACTCTAAAATCCTCCATTGCCAGATACAACATCTCCTCAGCCGGACGTGACATCCGGTGAATCTCATCTATAAATAAAATCTCACCCTCCACCAATGAAGAGAGGATCGATGCTAAATCACCAGCATGTTGAATTGCAGGGCCAGAGGTAATTCGAATTGGCGCTTCCATTTCAGATGCCACAATCATCGCAAGAGTTGTTTTGCCAAGTCCTGGCGGACCAGAGAATAAAATGTGATCTGCTGGGGCTTTTCGCTCCTTAGCAGCTGACAAAAGTAGATCTAATTGATCTCTAACTCTTAGTTGTCCAACAAACTCCCCTAATGTTTTAGGACGAAGTGCTAACTCAGCAACCCGCTCTGCATCATCTGCTCCTTGATCAATAATTCGATCACTCATTATTTTTTCCCACCAGATTTTAAGGCTAACTTTAATATCTGGGCAGCGTCTAATTTATCAATCTTTTCACCTGCTGGAATTTGTGAAATCATTGCAGCTGCCTCTTTTACTGAGTAACCAAGTCCTTGCAAGGCATTCTCTACTTGATTTGTAATTGAAAGCTTTAAATTTGTTCCAGTACCAGCAAAGTTGGCTGCTTTATCCTTTAACTCAAGTACTAGCCGCTGCGCACCTTTTTTCCCAAGACCTGGTGTTGACTCCAAACTCCTTAAATTTCCAGTAACAATCGCCGTTGCGATAGTTGCTGCCTCACTACTTGCCAAAATAGATTGGGCAACCTTTGGCCCAATTCCAGTAACTGATAAAAGTAATTCAAAAAACTCCCGATCAGTAATTTCGGTGAAGCCATAGAGAGTAAGTGCGTCCTCTCGAACAATTAAATAGGTGTGAAAACTAACTAATTTTCCAATCTGCATTTGTGAAACAACTCTGGCAGGCACCTGCAATAAAACTCCAATGCCACCTACCTCAACCACAATTGAATTAATTGCAGTTGATTTAACTGTGCCAGAGATTGAACTAATCATCGTTTCTTAATCGCCTTTTTCTTTGCTGCCGCCACTCTGGCGTTACCTACACCTCGCCAATGATGGCAGATTGCAAGGGCTAGAGCATCGGTACTGTCTACCGGTTTGGGAATTTCCTTTAATTTAAGTAGCCGCTTGACCATTTGTGCCACCTGTTTCTTATCAGCGCGACCAGAGCCGGTAACAGCAGCCTTTACCTCACTTGGGGTATGCATTGCCACTGGAATACCGCTTTTAGCCGCTAGTAATAATGCAACGCCAGCAGCCTGTCCAGTTGCCATTGCAGTTCTAACATTTAATTGAAAAAATACTCGCTCAATTGCAATGACATCAGGTTTAAACTTATTAATCCAGATTGATATCTCCTTTTCTAATTCAAGTAATCTAAACTCCAATGAGGCATCTGGATCAGTATTAATTACACCAACTCCAGCCATTGCTAATTTTTGTGGACCAGTGGAATCAACAATTCCAATACCACATCTGGTTAAGCCTGGATCAATACCTAACACACGCATAGGGCAAGCCTAATCAGCGAGAAATACTTATGAACTAAGGCTCGCCATTACCTCATCTGAAATATCAAAGTTACCGTAAACATTTTGCACATCATCTAGCTCCTCTATCGCCTCAATTAATTCAAAAACCTTTTTAGCAGATTCAGTATCGACTGGCACGGAGATGGTTGGCAGGAATGATGACTCAGCAGATTCATAATCAATACCGGCGGTTTGTAGTGAGGTACGAACTGCTACTAAATCAGCAGGTTGTGCAACTACCTCAAATGACTCTCCTAAATCATTAACCTCTTCAGCCCCTGCATCTAGAACTACCTCAAGTAGTGAATCCTCACTAATCTTGCCGGCCTGCTTTGAAACAATAACAACACCTTTACGATTAAATAAATAAGAGACAGAGCCCGGATCTGCCATGTTTCCTCCGTTACGAGTTACTGCAACTCTTACCTCTGAGGCGGCCCGATTTCTATTATCAGATAAGCACTCAATTAATAATGCAACGCCACCTGCGGCATAACCTTCATACATAATAGTTTCCCAAACCTTAGCGCCGGTCTCAAGACCTGCGCCACGCTTAATTGCACGATCAATATTGTCAGCTGGTACCGAATTCTTTTTTGCTTTAGCAATTGCATCGAATAGCGTTGGATTTCCAGAGATATCTGCTCCACCCTCGCGGGTTGAAACCTCAATTGCTTTGATTAATTTAGAGAAGTTTTTAGCACGACGAGAGTCAATAATCGCCTTCTTATGTTTGGTAGTTGCCCACTTGGAATGACCGCTCATATTTCAACTAATCCTAGATATTTGCTAGTTGACGGCAGATATTTTCAACAAAAAATCTATGTACTCGATTATCACCAGTTAACTCTGGATGGAATGAGGTAGCAAGTAAATTACCTTGCCTTACTGCAACCGGATGTTTGATTCCGGAACTATTTGTTATCTCAGCAAGAATCTCAACGCCGGCCCCAACTGATTCAACCCATGGCGCTCTAATAAATACTGCTCTCACGGCTGGCTCAGTTATTCCTTTAAATTTTAAATCTGTTTCAAATGAATCTACTTGGCGGCCAAAAGCATTTCGCCTAACTACCATATCAATTCCACCAAAACTTTCCTGCCCATCAATCGCATCTTCAATCACATCAGATATCAAAATCATTCCAGCACATGAACCGTAGGTTGGCATTCCAGATTTAATTCGATCTTTTATTTGATCAAATAGATCAAAGGATCTGGCAAGTTTTGCAATAGTAGTTGATTCACCGCCTGGAATTACTAAAGCTGAGATAGCAGAGATCTCACTTTTAGTTTTAACAGCTAGAGCATCAACTCCACAATCACTTAGAGATTTAATGTGCTCAGCAACATCTCCTTGGAGTGCAAGTACTCCAATTTTCACAACTACCAGCCCCGCTCCGCAAGCCGGTGCGGTACTGGAATATCAGCAACATTAATCCCAACCATTGCTTCACCTAGCCCACGTGATACATCAGCAACTACTTTTGCGTCAGTAAAATAAGTAACCGCTTTAACGCATGCTGCTGCCCGCTTTGCCGGATCTCCTGATTTGAAAATACCAGAGCCAACAAATACGCCATCGGCACCTAACTGCATCATCATCGCAGCATCTGCTGGAGTTGCAATGCCGCCTGCGGTAAATAGAACCACTGGAAGTTTGCCAGTACTTGCAACCTCTTTAACTAAGTCAAATGGTGCTTGTAATTCTTTAGCTGCCACATATAACTCATCCTCTTTCATTGAGGTCAGGCGGCGAATTTCACCAGAGATAGTACGCATGTGAGTGGTGGCATTTGAAACATCGCCAGTTCCAGCCTCACCCTTTGAACGAATCATTGCAGCACCCTCATTAATTCGGCGAAGTGCCTCACCGAGATTTGTTGCACCACAAACAAATGGAATTGTGAAGTTCCACTTATCAATATGGTTTGCATAATCTGCAGGTGTTAAAACCTCAGACTCATCGATGTAATCCACGCCAAGAGTTTGCAAAATTTGTGCTTCAACAAAATGACCTATCCGAGCCTTTGCCATTACAGGAATAGAAACTGCAGCTTGAATTGCCTCGATCATATCTGGATCAGACATACGAGCAACGCCGCCTTGGGCACGAATATCTGCTGGCACGCGCTCTAGCGCCATTACCGCAACCGCTCCTGCATCTTCAGCGATCTTGGCTTGCTCAACATTTACAACATCCATAATTACGCCACCCTTTAGCATCTCTGCCATGCCGCGCTTTACTCGTGCTGTGCCTGTTTCCTTTGACATCTTTATCTCCCTAGCGATGTATAGCCTCAAAGTGTACTAATTACTTTGCTAATGCAAAGACAATTAAATGAAGCATTCCTCACACATGCGCGCGCTTAGGGGGCAATCTGGGGTGGAATATCGGTCAAAAAGATCCAGATTTTGCCCGGCTTAAAGTTAGCTACACCACCATCTGCGCTGCGCCAAGTAGTCACATCGGTAGGTAAATCTCGTTGCCAGGTTAGGTTGTAACTTCGTCCATCGCGAAGCATGATTGCACTACCAGTACCAGTTGTCTTTGAAAATGGGGTTACACCACCAAACTTATCTCCGTATATAGATGGCGTGATTGAAACAAGTTGAATTATTGCAGTATCAGCACTTAAATGCACACCGCTGGCTGCTAAATCTGCTTCTCCGTTGAAATATATCAGCCACTTATTAACCACGCTGTCCCAACGTAATTCATATCTAGCACTTGGCCATTTTACTTTTGCAACAGTTGTTAAAGTCTCGCCACTTGGCGCCTGACCGAAACTCCAAGGCGCAATTTTTAAAGTTTCGATTCGTGTTCCAGCTTTGGCGTTAGCCCGCTCTAATAATTTATCGGGATATAAAATCATATCTACTGGACCAATTCGATCTGGATCCTTAGCATAAATACTTGGTGGATTGCGCTCTGCAGAGAGATTTTCTAAGTTTGCTGCTGCAAGTACTGGGCGCATTTTTGTTTGTGCACCACTATAAGCAAACCCAACTCGGCCAAACTGTGCTAATAATTCAATATCAGAGATTCGTGCTGACCTTACTGGCCCGATTTTTGCTGGTAATTTTGAGGAATAAATCGCTGCAATCCTGGTTAATCCTGCCTCGACTTGTTCCACATAAACCAAATCTGCATCCTCTAAGCCAATCTGTGGGTGGGCATCCTTTGTGTCATCTATCTTGACAACAAGTATTTGATTATTCTCACCAGAAACTCCTGAGATTAGATTCTTGTTACTCGATATAACTTTCACAAGATCTGTTACTGGATTTGTATTTTTCACTGAGATCACCAAAATAATAATTGATAACAATAATAAAATATTCCGTTTTTTATGACTTTTTCTAGGAGCAGCTGGCTGATTTTCTTCAGATCCAAATTGTGAGTATGTCATTTAATTATTTTCTAACACATCGTTTTCAAATGCGTATTTTATTGGAAGTGGAGCTCTACCAGCTAATCTGAATGCTCTAATAAATAACTTTTGTCGTAAATTTTTGGTAGCAACAACCGCCTCTAGATGGATATTTATAGCGATTTTAATCTTAGAAGTAATATCGGAGAGCTCGACAAGTAATTCCGATGGCAGTTGAAGTGAGTTGCTGCGAGCAGCATCTAAGACTAATTTCAAAGATTCCGAGAGCACACTCTCTGCTGCTGAGCGATCGGACATATTGGCATATCGAGCAGAGGTTGCCGAGGTTGATATTAGGTAAACGGTAGCAGGATCAAGATTTGATTCCTGCACAATTTCTTGTGCTAGAGCCGCGCGCTTTTGTAATAATGAGTCCAAAGTTGCCCAAGATGTTTCAACCCGATGGTGCAAACGATCTAATCTAGATGCTAAGAATGATAGATACCAACCAATTAAAACCAGAGAAAGGAGTAATAATAAATTATTAAGACTCATCTCCTACTCCAGAACTTACTCTCAGAGGAGAGGCTA
>CANKTS010000005.1:0-22695 GCA_947486485.1 Actinomycetota bacterium
ATCTCTCGCCAACATAAAGGAACTGTTAATTATCGCTACTTAGCTCCGCCAATTACTGTACTAGTTACTATTTTATCCCTGCTTTGTGGATTAGTAATTAAGCCAATATTTGCTACGCCAGCACTGATCTATATTTCACTTATAATTTTTGGTGGCTTTTTAATTGGACGAAAACTATTTGATCGAGTACTTATGCCATTTGTTTTATTAACCATGCATTTTTCTTGGGGAATTGGCTTTATTACCTCGCCAAAAAAATTATTTAAAAGTTAGTTCTTGTGTAGAACTGAATTTAAGCCGCTCCAACTACCAGTTTTAGCAAGTGCTTCCAGGGCCCCACTTTGTGAGTTTCGTCGAAATAGCAGGTTGTTACCCCCACTTAACTCCTTTGCCTTGATTACTTTTCCATCGGGCAAGGTAATTTTAGATCCAGCTGTTATATAAACCCCTGCCTCAACAACACAATCATCGCCCAGACTTATTCCAACCCCAGAGTTAGCGCCAAGAAGTGTGCGCTGGCCAATTGATATTACCTCTTTGCCACCGCCACTTAAAGTTCCCATAATTGATGCACCACCGCCGATATCACTGCCATCACCTACTACTACACCTGCGCTAATACGCCCCTCCACCATTGATTTGCCCAGAGTACCGGCGTTAAAGTTAACAAAACCTTCATGCATAACAGTTGTGCCAGGTGAAAGGTAAGCACCAAGGCGAACCCGATCACCATCTGCAATGCGAACGCCCTCTGGAATTACATAATCAATCATTCTGGGAAATTTATCCACCGCATAAATAACTATATTGCCATACTTGTTTTGTAGTTTTGGTCGAATTTGTTCAAAGCCCTCTACCGCACAAGCTCCCACCGATGTCCAAACTACATTAGGAAGTATTGCAAATATTCCATCAAGATTTAAGCCATGCGGCTTAACTACTCTATGGGAGAGTAGATGCAACCTTAGATAGGCATCTGCCACATCCTTTGGTTGATCAGTTAAATCAATATTGACTACTACCGCAACCCTCTTAACTCTGCGGATCTGATCATCACCCTCTAGCGATTTATAATCATCACTGCTGCTAGCTGCTGGCGCACTACCTATTCCTAAGGAGTAAAAAGAGCACTCAAGTATCTGACCAGATTGTGTTTGGGTAGCGATACCAAAGCCATAGGCGCTATTTTGATTGCTGCTCATTAGATAACGGTATCAAAGTGTGCGCAAAGCAATAGACTAATTACATGCGCGTAGCTGTTTTCTGCTCATCTGCTCCTAATATTCCAGAAAGCTCACTGGATTTAGCATTTAATATTGGCAAAGCAATTGGTGAACAAGGCTGGGATCTTGTTTGGGGCGGTGGCAAGGCCTCAATGATGGGAGCGGTTGCAAGAGGGGCAAGAGCTAGCGGAGTTGCAACTATTGGCGTAATTCCGGAGCCATTAATCAATCTTGAGTTTGAAGATAAACAGGCGTCGCAAATGCATGTGGTTACTAATATGCGAACTAGAAAAGCTAAAATCGAAGATCTCTCAGATGCTTTTATAGTCTTACCAGGTGGCATTGGAACATTAGAGGAGTTTTTTGAAATCTGGGTAGGTAGATATTTAAAGTTTCATAACAAACCTATTGCCATCTGTGATCCAACTGGAGTTTATGATCCAATGCAGGTTGCACTTGATCACCTTGCAACCCAAAATTTTATGAAAACTGGTCAGTCCGAACTGGTGAATTGGTGTAGAGATATTTCAACAGCTATAGATTCAATTAAGAAAAAATGAGAAAACTTTCTGATTTATCATTGACCATAAAAGTTAATAAACCAGTAGAGATGGTTTGGAGCTCATTAGTTGATTGGAGTTCCCAAGGTAAGTGGATGTTACAAACAAAAGTCTGGTCTGAGCTAGATCAGGATAGAACTGTGAAAAATGGCAAGGGAGTTTTAATTTTTGCCTTTACTGGATTATTTCCAAATCTTTATCCAAAGTTACGTCTAGGTATTTTAGATACTATGGAGATAAGAAAATGGCAACCACCATTACTTTGCGAAGTTGATCATATTGGAAGAATAATAAGAGGTAGTGGTAAGTTTGAATTAAAGAAAATAAAGGGAGGAACAATTTTTTATTGGCATGAAGAGATCATCGCTCCACCGATTGTTTTACTCTTTGTTAAGCCAGTATTAATGGTGGGAGTTTGGCTCTCCCTCCGCCGATTTGCAAGGCAAGTATCCGCATAAGGTCGAAAGTATTGGCTCTGCCCAGTAATCTTTAGGCATGGCAACTGATAACAGCGGTAGGACGATCGCTGAATTAATTGACACCCTGCCAGATGAAGAGCGATTAATTCTGACTTTGCATTTGGTAAATATGATTAGCGTTAATGAGATTGCAGAAAAACTTGGAGTACCAGAGCGAGCAGTCATATCAGTTATTCAGTCAGGCAGATCGCGCTTAATTGGATTGATTTCTTAAGGGTATTTATAGGATTTCCCACCCGCAGGCATATGAGGGATAATTACGCCTCTAGCGGGATGATGATTAAATTTGTAGGGGAGAGCTAAATGGCAGCGATGAAACCAAGAACTGGTGATGGTCCAATGGAGGTCACTAAAGAGGCTCGCTCTATGGTTATGCGAATTCCACTAGAGGGTGGCGGGCGATTGGTTGTTGAGTTAAATGTTGAAGAGGCGACTAATTTAGGAAATGTATTACAAGCAGCTGTTGCATTAGTAAAAAAGTAATCGACTGATTTAGTTCAAAGCAGGGTTATGGTCTATAAAATCCTAGGTCTATATCCAAAACTTACACATCTCACAAAAGCTAATTTAGATTTTAATGGCATTACTGCCTTTGCAATCCCAGTAATTATGGGTGAGAAAGTCGAAATCATTAAAACCGAGTTTCTTAGTAAAGTTACAGCTTTGACTAAATTAGATTTAAATATTGAGTTAGCTAACTGGCCAGAGTTCACTGCTAAAGCTGGTGAAATTATTGAAGTGCCAATTACTTTAGACCAATTAACCAGAATTTATTTAGTAGGTGTGGGCGAGCAGACCGATGATGATATTCGTAAGGCGGCTAGTGCACTTGGTCGTAAGGTCAAGGGTTCAAACTCTGTCGTACTCTCAGGCCTAAGTAATGAATCAAAGTCAATTGTCACACAAGGTGTTGCCTTTATATTATCTAACTATCAATTTTCATTAAAATCTGAGAAAAAAGATAAAAAGCCAGAGTTAGTAATTTACGGTGAGTTTTCTGAAGAGATTGAGTATGCAAATATCTTAGCGACAGCGGTCTGGCAATGTAGAAATTTGATTCATACTCCGGCTAATATAAAAAATCCAGTTTGGCTAGCAAAGCAGGCAACAGAAATGGTGTCGGCTGCTAAAACCTCAGATCTTTCAATCTCAGTTAAATCTGGTCGCGCAATTAAAGAGTTTGGTGGGTTAGTTGCAGTTGGTAATTCAGCCCCTAATCCTGGTCCAAGGTTAATTGAAGTTACATACGCTCCTAAAGGATCTAGTAATTGGCCTCATGTTGTTTTAGTTGGAAAAGGAATTACCTTTGATACTGGCGGTGTATCACTTAAGCGTCCATATGAGAGCATGATTGGAATGAAAAGTGATATGGCAGGAGCCGCCGCCGTACTTAGTGCAATAGTTGCGATGGCAAAGGTAAAGCCAAAGGTAAAGGTTACTGCGCTTTTAATGGCAGCAGAGAATGCTTTATCTGGTACAGCACAACGGCCCTCTGATGTGATTAAACATTTCGGTGGTACCACAGTTGAGGTTTTAAATACTGATGCTGAAGGAAGATTAGTTTTAGCAGATGGACTTGCTTATGCAGATCTAGAGTTAGAGCCAGATTACTTAGTGGATGTAGCAACACTTACGGGCTCAGCTACTTTGGGGTTAGGAAGGCAGTATGCAGCGATGTATACCAGGCAATCTTCACTTGCTAAAAAATTACACGAGATTGGAAATAGGGTTGGTGAAAAAGTCTGGCATATGCCGTTAATTGATGATTACGCAGTGGCGTTGGAGAGTGATATCGCTGATTTAAATCACTTAGCCGATAAGTTTGGCTTCTCAGCTGGCTCGGTGACAGCCGCATTATTTTTGGAGAGGTTTGTGGGAGATCGCAATTGGGTTCATTTAGATATTGCCGGTACCGGCAGATCTGAGGTAGATGCTGGTGAAAATATAAAGGGTGGGACTGGATTTGGTACACGTCTGTTAATTGAGTGGCTTGGTGCATTTTGAACTCTCAAACCCCATCTCGCGGGGATATGAATATATTTGCTGAAAGCTTTGCTGTCGAGGATTACTTTATGCAGCAGGCAAGACTTAATGGGCAAGAGGTTGGTGCTATAGATTCAACTGTTGCCGTTGGAAACTTTTTAAAATTTATAGCTCAATTTTCTAACGCAAAATCAGTTGTTGAGATCGGCACTGGATCAGGAGTTGGCGCTCTTTGGCTACTGCAAGGGATGCCAGCAGATGGAGTATTGACGACAATTGATTCTGAGCGTGAGCACTCAAAAATTACAAGAAATATTTTTGAAGAGGCGGATATTGCAGTAACCAAGTATCGAATAATTACTGGGAAATTAATTGAAGTTGTTGGAAAACTTGCGGACAATGCATATGAATTAGTAGTTATTCGAGCAGCTGTTGATCTGTTTGAAATAGTTCATGATTCATATCGTTTACTAAAGCCGGGTGGCTTACTATTGATTGATCATGTGTTAAGTGGTGGCAAGGTGGCAGATCCTACCCAGCGTGATCCAGAGAGCATTGCCCGCCGTGATGCAATTAAGGTTATAAAAGAGGATGATCGTTGGGCTTGCACTGTGATTCCAATTGGCGCAGGTCTATTAGTAGCAAATAAACTTAATTAAATGAGGCGCACATCTGATACTCCTTGGTGGCAGCCCAGCCAGCCAGTTAGCCGTTTTCAAGTTGTCGAGAGGCGAAATACTCCAGCTCTTTTTGTGATGGCAATTGTAATTGCACTTGTTGCTGGTGGAATTGGCGCAACCATTGGTCGTAACTCCTCAACAAATCTTGGTACTAATTTTGTTGATACTAAAAATTCTGTGCAGCGAGCACCTGATTCAATTGCAGCTCTAGCGGCCCGGGTTATCCCAGCGGTAGTTTCAATTGAAGTTAAAGCATCTGCTGGATCTGGCACCGGATCTGGGTTTTTTCTTGATAGCAATGGGATTATTTTAACAAATAACCATGTGGTTGCAGCTGGTGCAAATAATGGCACAATCACTGTGGAATTATCTGATGGTAAGAAATATTTAGCTAAATTAATTGGCCGAGACAACTCCTACGATCTTGCAGTTCTAAAAATTGATGTTACATCAGCACCTACACTGCAATTTGGTAATAGCGATCAGGTGCAGGTAGGAGATGCAGTAATTGCTATTGGTTCACCTCTTGGCTTAGCTGGGACTGTTACCTCTGGAATTATTAGTTCAAAGAATCGAGCAGTTACTACGGGTAATGGTATTGGCGAGAGTTCATTTATCAATGCGCTACAGACTGATGCTGCAATTAATCCTGGTAACTCAGGCGGGCCATTGGTAGATGCAACCGGTGCGGTAGTTGGCGTTAACTCAGCAATTGCCACCCTTGGTGCTGGTAGTCAATCTGGTTCAATTGGCCTGGGCTTTGCTATTCCAATAAATCAAGCAAAGAAGACAGCTGAACAATTAATTAAAAATGGCTTTGCCACATATCCGGTTATGGGAATCTCTGTTGACATAAGATTTACTGGTACTGGTGCATTAATTTCAAGTGAAGGAGTTGGCATAACTCCTGGTGGGCCAGCTGATAGAGCAGGACTTCGCGTAGGAGATGTGATCACCTCATTAGATGGTGTAGCTATTAATAACTCTGATGAGCTAATTGTGGTAATTCGCAGTCATAATGTTGGCGATTTAGTTAAGGTTAAATATTCACGTAACAGTATTTCTCGAGAGGCAATTGTAACCCTTGCCGCTTCTAAGAAACAATAATGTTTAATATTGGTGGGGGTGAAATAGTCGGATTACTTGTGCTTGGCATGATTTTAATTGGTCCAGATCGAATGCCAAATGTAGCAGCAGATGCAGCAAGATTTTTAATCAAGTTAAAAAATATGGCACAAAATGCCACTAATGAGTTAAGAGAAAACCTTGGACCAGGTTATGAAGATTTACAAGTAAAAGATCTACACCCAAAAACCTTTATTAAAAAGCATTTTAATGATGTTATTGATAAAAATGATTTTGATATGAAGTCAAAACCAAAGATTGATCCAGATCTACTATGAGTACAGTAGAGCTGATTAATACAGCATTAGCAACTGTTATAGATCCAGAACTCCATAAACCTTTACCAGAGTTGGGAATGGTTGAGTCTGTTGAGTTTTCTAATGGCTTAGCAAAAATTGGTATTCTACTTACCATTGTTGGCTGCCCAATGAAGGATCGACTTAAATCTGATATCACCAAATCATTAGGTGAAATTAATGAAATAAAGAGTGTAGAGATTAACTTTGGTGTTATGAATGAAGAGCAGCGCAATAATGTTAAAAAATTAATCAGAGGTGGACGAGAAAAGTTTATTCCTTTTGCTCAACCTGACTCACTTACTAGAGTGCTAGGAATTGCATCTGGCAAGGGCGGAGTTGGTAAATCATCAGTAACAGTAAATCTAGCGGTAGCAGCAGCAGCCCGTGGCTTAAAGGTTGGAATTTTAGATGCTGATGTTTATGGCCATTCCATCCCGCGACTAATGGGAATTTTAGATAAACGTCCAACCGCAATTGATCAAACCTTTATTCCAGTTGAAAATTACGGGGTCAAGGTAGTTTCAATGGAGATGTTTAAGCCAGAAAGATCTGATCCAGTTGCATACCGCGGTCCACTACTACACCGCGTACTAGAACAATTATTAAGTGATGCTTATTGGGGGGATCTAGATCTTCTCCTTCTTGATTTACCACCAGGTACTGGTGATATTGCGATCTCACTTGGCCAATTAATTCCAACCTCAGAAATTATTGTTGTTACCACCCCTCAAATTGCTGCAGCTGAGGTTGCCGAACGTGCTGGAAGAATTGCCCATCAAATTAAACAACCAGTTATTGGTGTTATTGAAAACATGTCAGATACGGCATGTTCTAAGTGTGGTGAAAAGATTTCAATCTTTGGTAGTGGTGGCGGAGAAGAGACATCACGTAGATTAAGTGAGCTAGTTGGTGCAGATGTTCCATTGCTAGCAAAAATTCCTTTTAATGCAAAGCTTCGCGAAGGGGGAGATGAGGGTAATCCAATCGTTTTAACCGATCAAAAAGTAATGGCAATTTTTGATGGAATATTAGAGAAAATAATTATTCGCCCTAAATCCTTAGTTGGAGTTAGATTAAATATAAATACTTAAGACTTTTTATTTATTTTATTAACGATCTCTTCAATTGCATCACTAATCTCACTATGCAAATAATCCCTTGTTGTTACCTCACCAATTGCAGTACGCAAGCTAGCTAATTCACGAGTTAGATATTCAGTATCAGCAATATTGCGCTCTTCTCGCTCTCGATCCTCGTTGGCTTGGATACGATCCTTATCTGCCTGCCTGTTTTGGGCTAACAAAATAAGCGGTGCTGCATATGATGCTTGCAGAGATAAAATCAAGGTTAAGAAAATAAATGGATAATGATCAAATTTTAATTCATCTGGTGCTAATGAATTCCATAATACCCAGAATAAAACAAAGCAGGTCATATAGACCAAGAAGCGTGCAGTACCTAGAAAGCGCGCAAACCGCTCAGACCAGCGACCAAAAGCATCTGGATCATAGGAAGGTTTAAGTGTTCTGCGAGCTTCACGTGGAAACTCAAGTGAGTTTTTATTTATCTTTTGCTTTGCCATGGTTATCGATTCTCACTCTCTCGTCTTACCGATTCTTCATGTCGCCAATTCTCAGGAAGTAAATGATCAAGCACATCATCAACTGTCACTACGCCAAGTAAGCGCTCATTTGCATCAACAATAGGAACTGCTAGCAGGTTATAACTTGCTAGATATGACGAGACCTCATTTAATGTTGCCTCAGTTGATAACGGGGCAATATCTGAATCAAGAATCCCACCCAGCAATGTGGCTGGTGGCTCACGTAGTAACCGTTGGATATGAACAACACCCATTAACCTGCCGGTTGGGGTTTCAGTTGGCTGTCGGCAGACAAATACTTGAGATGCAAGACCGGGAGCAACCTCAGATAATCTAACTCTAGAAAGTGCTTCAGCAACAGTTGAATCAGCGGTTAAAACAATTGGTTCAGTTGTCATCATGCCGCCGGCAGAGTAATCCTCATAATGCATTAACCGCTTAACATCAGCGGCATCTTCTGGCTCCATTAATGCCAACAGTGTTTGTGCGCGCTCTTGTCCAACCTCGCGTAGTAAATCTGCAGCATCATCTGGGTCCATCTCCTCTAATACATCTGCTGCTCGCTCACCCTCAAGCTCTGCAAGTAATTCAACCCGAGATGCTTCATCCATCTCCTCTAATACATCTGCCAACCGTTCATCATCTAATGCCCGAGCAACCTCTACCCGACGCTTAACAGTTAGGTCATGTAATACCGATGCCAAATCAGCTGCACGTAGATTTGCCAATGTACTAAGTAAATTACTCACACCTTGATTTGTTTCATTGATTGCGATACCCGAGATTTCAGCCCAAGTAACAGTAGAAGAAGCGCCACGTCGTCGAAAGCCACTACCTCGCTTCATCACATGCACGCGTTCAATAAACCAATCACTAGTTTTTGATAATTCCATAGCAATATCTTCAACTACAACTTTTTCATTTGTTTCGATTAAAGTTACGGTACGATCTAACATCTCCGATAAAACAGTGATCTCATTGGTGCGTGGTTCAAAACGCCGCATATTCAATAACCCAGTAATAATTACATGGCCGTTATCAATTGAGGTTACACGGGTAATTGGTACAAAGATTCGCTTGCGTGGGGGTACCTCAACAATAAAGCCCAAAATTCTTGGTGGTTGATTGTTACTACGCAGGTTTGCAACCGCATCTCTAACCTTGCCAACTTGATCACCGTTTGGGTCAAAGACCGCAGTACCAGCTAATCGGGCTAGGAATATACGATTTAGGTTTGCACCTTTACTTGTATTCATAGGCTTAGGGTATCGGCTTGATACCAATTCATAACAATAATTAAATTACAGATAGGTTTTACCCCATGAAATATCAGGATCACACCAAACTGCCGACGGGGCGAGATATCCCATTCCTGATTTTTGGAGTCCTTGGTATCGGCTCTTCCGGGCCAATAATTGCCAAGGCCACAATGCCCATTCCAACAATGATTTTCTGGCGAAATTTAGTGGGTGCTTTAGTGATGATGCCATTTGCACTCGCACGGAAAGAGTGGAAAACCAAAGATCAACTCAATGCCATTAGATGGTCAGTATTAGCTGGCACACTCTTAGCAACTCATTTTGTTTGTTTCTTTTGGGCAATGAAGTTGACCAGCGTTGCAACTGGTACCGCTTTAACTGCGACTCAACCAATTTTTGCTGCTCTATTTATTAAATTAGCAGGCGGTCATATTCCTAGAAAATCCATCGCTGGAATGATAATTGCATTTATCTCAGTAATTGCTATTACTGGAATTGATTTCAGTGTTTCAATTCAGGCTTTCCAAGGAGATCTTCTAGCAGTATTTGGTGGTGCGGTAGGAGCTACTTACATGATTATTGGTGCAAACGCACAAAAAGTTATATCAACCTCGACCTTTACAACTGTATGTTATTCAACATGTGCTATTTTAATTTTTCCATTAGTTTTACTTACTGGATCTAACCTAACCGGCTATTCATCAACTGAGTGGCTACTTTTAGGTGGCTTAATTATTGGTGCACAATTCTTAGGTCATACATTATTTAACTTCACTCTTAAGCGAGTTTCACCAGCAGTTGTTTCATTGGTTGTATTTTTTGAGGTTCCAGTAAGTGCAATTTTGGCATTTATTTGGTTAGGTCAACAACCACCTGCTGGCACAATTCCGGGAATTATCGGTTTACTTTTTGGCTGTGCATTATTTGTTTTGCGATCAAATCAACCTGAAGAAGATAGAAAGGTGAATTAATGGTAATTGATCTGCATACTCACACCAACTTTAGTGATGGTACTGACACACCAACTGAGCTAATTAATAAAGCATTAGCAGTTGGGATTAAGGTAATTGGGTTAACCGATCATGACTCAATTGGTGGCTGGCAAGAGGCAACCGCTGCACTGCGGCCTGGCATTGCATTAGTACCAGGTGCTGAAATTTCATGCCAAACTACAGATGGCATTAGTGTGCATATCTTAGGATTATTATTTGATTCAAGTAATACCGAGTTGATGAATACACTTGAAAAAACTAGAGAAAATCGTTACGGCCGAATGGAAAAGATTATCGCCCGAATTAATCAAGCTGGAATTGATATTAGTATGGAAGATGTTTTAGAGCAGTTATCAGATGGTGCAACATTAGGCCGTCCCCATCTTGCTGATGCTTTAGTGAAGAAAGGTGTAGTTGCTAGCAGAGATGAGGCGTTTGCTCAGATGTTACATAACAACTCAAAATACTATGTTGCCCACTACTCACCAACACCTGAAGCTGCTATTAAGTTAATTAAGGCAGCAGGGGGTGTCTCAGTTATTGCCCATCCAATGGCATCGCATCGAGGTCGAACAATCTCACTAGAGACCTTTGGTTCATTAATTGAATCAGGTTTAGATGGTATTGAGGTAGATCATCGCGATCATTCACCAGATGAGAAAACTCAATTAATCGCTTTAGCAAGGCAAGCTAACTTGGTTATGACTGGCGCTAGTGATTATCACGGCAATGGAAAGTTAAATCAATTAGGTGAATACACCACAGAGCCTGCGCAATGGGAGCGACTTGAGTCAGCTGCGAACGCTAGGAGAGTTCTGGCTATCTAGGTAGTAAATTTTATTGACTTGCAAAACCAACCCGGCGATCAGCAGATTCGCCAACCTCAACATAGCTAATCTTATTGTGGGGAACCAAAATCTCTCGCCCTTTGCTATCACTTAAGGATAAAACAGAGGAAGATTTAATTGCCTCATTTACTTTGGCAACTACCTCCGCTTGAGTATTTGCACAATCAATATTTAACTCATTTGAACTATCAGAGATGCCGATCTTAACCTCAGTTCGGGCTGAACTCTTTACTGCTGCTTTTACAGTGGCCATAACTTAACTCTATCTATTTGCGAGCGAGTATGCGAATTTAAGATTGTGACTTAGGAAACCCAGAGATTCCCCGCCACATTAAATTCATAACTAATTCAGTTGCCCGCTGGCGATCTATTTTGCCATCTCGATCTAACCAGTGACGAGCAGATATTTGGACTGTTCCGATAATTCCAACTGCCAGCATCATTGACTCCTCTTTACCTAGCCCAGTTTCAATTGATATCACCGCACTAACCGCCGCAGCGTTGTCATAGGTCATACGATTTAGCCGCTCTCTTACCTGTGGCTCTAAACTCATATCACTTTCAAATAGCAACCTAAATGCTTCGCCTTCAGAATCAATAAATCCAAAGTACGCCTCAACAGTTGCTGCTACGCGAGAGGAGTTCTCTCGGTTAGCAGAAATTGCTTTTTGAATTGTAAAAACTAGAGAATCAATATGAATATCTAATACTGCAAGGTAGAGGTCTAACTTAGATGGAAAGTGCTGGTATAAAACTGGCTTACTAACATTTGCATGATCTGCAATTTCATCCATCGCTGCTGAGTGGTATCCAGCTGTAGTAAATACTTCAAGGGCTGCCGTAAGCAGCTGTGCTCTACGTTCATCGCGAGGTAAGCGATTGGATTTATCATCAGTCATTTGTTAATTCTATTCTGATACACACAGATTGTCAGATTTTGTTACTTTTACAGTTATATTATGCGGGTGAGTGCAGCGAGAAGATTGTTATTAGTTCATGCCCATCCAGATGATGAGACTATTGGCAACGGTGTAACTATGGCTAAATATGCCACTGCTGGTACGCAGGTAACCTTAGTAACCTGTACCAGAGGTGAAGAGGGTGAGGTTTTACTTTCTGAACTTGCAAATTTAGCTAGTGATAAAGATGACAAATTAGGTGAGCAACGAATAATTGAATTAAAAAACGCAATGCATGAACTTGGTATTAAAGATTATAGATTTTTAGGTGCACCAAATAAAAAGTGGCGTGATAGCGGAATGATGGGAACACCGCAAAATGATCGTAATGATGTTTTCTGGCAAACTGATTTGGATGAGGCAGCTCTTGAATTAGTTAAGATTATTTTAGAGATTAAGCCACAGGTTCTAATTACCTATGATGAGTTTGGTGGCTATGGCCATCCTGATCATATTAAAGCTCACCGAGTTGCAATGCGTGCTGCAGAGCTGGCCATCGATCAAGGATGGCAAATAAGTAAGATCTATTGGAACACCACACCAAGATCGGTAGTCCAAGAGGGAATTGAGAAGATGAAAGAGGTTGGTTCTGATTTCTTTGGTGCAGAAAGTGTTGAGGATCTGCCTTGGGCAAAGCCAGATGAGTTAGTCACCACTGTTATTAATGCTCCAGAGTTTGTGCCACAAAAACTTGCAGCCATGAAAGCTCATGCCACCCAAATATCAATAGATGGTCCATTTTTTGCACTCTCAAATAATCTTGGCCTAGAGGTCTGGGGAGATGAGTACTACACCTTGGTAAAAGGTGAGGTAGCAGCGCCCTTTGATGCAAAAGGTCGAGAACTAGATATTTTTGCTGGAGTTAATTGAAGATAATTAAAGCAGCTCTACTTGGCTTATTAATTGGCTTTAGCGCAACCCTTTTACATAATGCCTTTGAACCATTTGGTTTTGTTTCATCTCTACTCCTTACCTATTTAGGCGTTCTCTTTGTTGGTAAATCTTTTTTTTACCTTAGATACCAGATAATTGCATCAGCTGCTTGGCTGGCGGTAGTGCTCAGGGGTGGAACAGCTGGGGTTGGTGATGAACTATTAATCTATGGAAATACCTACGGCAATTTATTTCTAATTGGTGGATTTCTCACTTTATTATTGGCTTTAATATCAGGAAAGAGTTATCGCAACTAAATTAGATAATCCCAACTCTGGCCATCCTTGCTATCTCTAACAACTATCCCATCTTTTGCAAGTAGATCACGTAATCGATCACTTTCCACAAAATCTCCAGTAGATCTAGCAACAGATCTTGCATCAAGTAATTTTTGTAACTCCTGCGGTAATTGACTTTTAACTGCTGCAGGTTTAAGTAGATCTAAGCCAAATAAAGGATCAACTACCTTAAAGATCTCAAGTTTAACGCCATCACTTAAGGTTTGCGCTTTTTCAATACTTCTTAGTTTTTGTAGCGCCCGTGGTGTATCAAGGTCGGTGGTGAAATCATTAATTATTTCATCAATAAAACTTACTGCCGGTTTAGTATCAGTAAGCTTAGCCAACCGCCAAACTGCAGTTTTCTCCCGCCATCGCTGAATTAATAGATGGGCTGCTTTTAAACTATCCCAACTCAAATCCATCTGACTGCGATAACGGTTCTCTAAAAAGCACAACCGTAGTGCTAATGGATCTAAATGTTTTGCGATTAAATCAGATACTAAGACCACATTGCCGGTGCTTTTTGCCATTTTTCGCCCCTCAAATAATAGGTGCTCACCATGAACCCAAAGAGCTACCGCCTCAGAATTTATCGCGGCATTAGATTGTGCTCGTTCATTTTCATGATGTGGAAAGCGCAGGTCAATACCGCCAAGATGAAGGTCAACAAATTTATTTAAGTAGTGCAGTGACATAGCAGAACACTCAATATGCCAACCAGGAAAACCTGCTCCCCATGGTGAATCCCAAATCATTTCAGTACGGCCAGCAGCTGCTTTCCAGAGCGCCCAATCGGCGTGAAATCTCTTTGCTCCATCCTCGCTGTATTCAAATTTATGACCAGGCTTTAGCGCATCTAATCGATTACCACTGATTGCGCCATAACTTGGATATGACTGGGCAGCAAAGTAAACACAATTATCACTACCTAAATATGCATGATCGGTATCAATTAGTTTTTTAATTAAATTATGCATCATCGTAATGCACTCACTTGCCTTTGGATATAAATCAGCTGCTGTAATATTTAAAGCTTTAAGATCATTATGAAATCTCTCTTCATATATTCGAGCAATTTCAAATGGATCCTTTGACTCTGCCTTAGCTTGAGCCAGTATCTTGTCCTCTACAAAATCCTCTGACATATGGCCCACATCGGTAATATTTTGAATAAACTCAACCTCATTACCAAGATACTTTGCGAGCCTAGTAATTAGATCACCAAGCAAGAAGGTGCGCATATTGCCAACATGGGCATCTCGATACACAGTTGGGCCACAGCTGTAGATTCTTATTTTTTTGCCATCACTGCTTTGCAATGGTTGTAGTTGGCGTGATTTGGTATCAAATAATTGGATCTGAGTTTGATTCATTTAGTTGGCACAATCTTCCATACCGCTATCTTTGCTGGATCAAAGGTAATAACTGTGCCATCCTTCTTTCGCACTGTGTTTTCGCTCTCTAAAATGCCCAAAATATCCCGAAAGCCACCCGATGGATCATGCAGGCGAATACTCACTCGCTCTCCTACCTGCGCCGCTGATGGCTGCATTTGACCCCCTCTATTAAACTTACCGTTGTATCTGCCGCCGCTGATGGCAGTATTCTCTACCTATATCGGCTTTAATAACTATAAGGAGAAGCGTGACCTACATAATTGCCCAACCCTGTGTTGATGTGAAAGATAAATCTTGCATCGAAGAGTGCCCAGTGGATTGCATCTATGAGGGCGATCGTATGCTTTATATCCAACCCGATGAGTGTGTTGATTGTGGCGCCTGTGAGCCAGTCTGCCCAGTTGAAGCGATCTACTATGAGGATGATGTTCCCTCACAGTGGAAGAATTACAGCGAGGTTAATACTAAGTTTTTTGTTGAGATTGGATCACCGGGCGGCGCGGCAAAGCTTGGGCCAATTGGTAAGGATCACCAGATAGTGGCAGCCCTTCCACCACAAGAGAAGTAAATTTTGCGCAACCTGCCAGATTTTCCATGGGATCTTTTGGCACCTTACGGTGATAAGGCAAAAAAATACTCCGATGGTTTTATCGATCTCTCCCAAGGCACACCGGTTGATGCAACGCCAAAATTTATTCAAGAGGCACTCGCTTCAGCAAGTAACTCTCCTAGTTATCCCATAGTCGCAGGAAGCGAGCAACTGCGCAGTGCCATGAGAGATTGGGCAATTAAAAACCTAGGTGTATCTGGTGAGTTTGATGTAATGCCAGTAATTGGTTCAAAAGAGTTTATTGCGCTGCTACCAACATTTTTGCAAAGTAAAACGGTGTTATATCCAAAGGTTGCTTATCCAACATACTTAGTTAGTGCACTTATGGCATCAGCAGATGCGATCGCAGTAGATATTGATGCTGCTAATTGGCCAAAAGCAGATCTCACTTGGCTTAACTCACCATCTAATCCAACCGGTCAGGTTCAAAGTGATAGCGAGATCTCTGCGGTAATTACTTGGGCAAGAAAAAATAATGCAGTCGTAGCAAGTGATGAGTGTTATCTAGGTTTTGCCAAGGATGCTAAATCTATCTTGGCGCTCGCATCTGGTGATAATACAAACCTACTTGCGGTCCATTCACTATCTAAGCGTTCAAATCTAGCTGGATATCGCGCAGCTTTTGTAGTTGGGGATAGTAAATTAATTGATCAGATTCGCCAGATTAGAAAACATGCTGGCCTGATGATGCCATTACCGGTGCAGCATGCAATGATCGCAGCGTTATCAGATGAAAAGCATGTGCAGGAGCAGGCAGAGCGATATAACAACCGGCGTACTTTACTAAGCGCAGCACTGCTAGCTGTTGGATTTAGGATTGAGCATAGTAAGGCTGGTTTATATATTTGGTGCACCAAGGGCGAGGATGGGTATAAAACAGTAGATTGGTTTGCATCTTTTGGCATTTTAGTAACCCCAGGCAGCTTTTATGGCAGTGATAACTTTATTAGAATTGCTCTTACAGCAACTGATGAAAATATCGCAAAAGTTGTGGCTCGGATTAAATCATGAGTACCTCAGCAATTTTATTAGTTGGGGGCATGGGAACCCGGCTGTTGCCGCTAACTTTAAAAACTCCCAAACCAATGCTTGAGGTAGCAGGAGTTCCTTTTACTGAGCACCAAATTAGAAAAGCTGCAGCGGCAGGTATTACCGAGATTATTTTAGCTACCTCATATAAGGCTGAGCTATTTGAGCCTTACTTTGGTGATGGCGCAAAGTTTGGGATAAAAATTAAGTATGCAGTTGAAAAAACCGCACTTGGCACCGGCGGTGGTATAAAAAATGCTGCCGCATTACTTGATCCATCTGATCAGGTAGTAGTTTTTAATGGCGATGTCTTAAGTGGGCATGATCTAGTTGGGCAACTTAAATTTCATATTGAAAATAAGGCAGATATAACTCTTTATCTAACCGAGGTAGCAGATGCCAGAGCTTATGGGTGTATTGAAATGGGGGAAGGTAGGCGAGTTAAATCATTTTTAGAGAAGATGGATAAACCAGTGAGCAATTTTATTAATGCTGGGTGTTATATCTTTAATCGCAAAGTGATTGATCAGATTCCAAGTGATCAAGTGGTTAGTGTGGAGCGAGATACTTTTCCAAAGTTATTAGCTACTGGAAGTAAAGTTTTTGGCTATCTAGATACTTCTTATTGGCTTGATATCGGAAATCCGGCAGCGCTAGTTAAAGCCTCTGCTGATTTAATAACTGGCAAGGTGGAATCTGCTGCTACCCCAAAACACTCAAATGATCATCTGATATCACCAACTGCTCAAGTTTCTAGTTCTGCAGATATAAATCTAGGCACTGTCATTAGTGATAACGCTTCGGTAGGTGGTGGTTGCCAAATAAGTGGCTCAATAATTGGTAAAGGTGCAAAAATTGGGGAAAATTGCCGCGTAATTAACTCAATTATTGCCCAAGATGCTCAAATTGCTGCAGGAATGGTGGTTATCTCCAACTATTTAGGGTTTTAATTTCCCCAATTCCCCCCGCTAACGACTTGACTTAATCGAGTTACAAGCGTGTAATTATCCTATTAGCGGGCAACCGAGCCCGAAGTAGTTCAAGTGCTAGCCAAAGTTTAGGGAGAGATATGTCAGATCAAAACGCAGAGCTTGCAGCCTTGGTAATTTCATCGGAACAACTTTCATGGCAGGAGCGGGCTTTATGTGCTCAAACCGATCCGGAGGCTTTCTTTCCTGAGAAGGGCGGCTCGACCCGAGAGGCTAAGCGGGTTTGTCTCTCCTGTGAGGTGCGCGCTGAGTGTCTTGAGTATGCCCTAGCTCATGATGAGCGTTTTGGCATTTGGGGTGGCTTATCAGAACGCGAACGCCGACGCTTAAAGCGCCGTAGCGCATAAAATAACGGGTGGCTGAAAAAGCGATCACCGGGGCGCAAGCCCAAATAGAAGATCAATATGTAACGGCAATTATTGTTACACATGATGGTGTTACCTGGCTACCAGAGGTTGTTGCAGCATTATCTGCACAGAAACATCAGCCAGATGAAATTGTTGCAGTAGATAATGGATCTCAAGATGGCTCAATAAAATTATTAAGTAATGCTGGTATTTCAGTAATTAAACAATCGCGCACTGCAGGCTTTGGATCTGCAGTTGCTGCTGCGGTAGCAAAACTTCCACCAGCTGCACCAGAATCTGGTGAGCAGGAGTGGCTCTGGATTTTGCATGATGATTGTGCACCAGATCGATATGCATTAGCTAAGTTGTTAGATGCAGTTGTGCAGCGACCACAAGTTGGTATTGCTGGACCAAAGATTTTAGGTTGGTATGACCGTAAACATATTTTAGAGGCTGGAATTAGTATCACCGAAAATGGCACTCGCTGGAGTGGGCTTGAAAAGCGTGAGCATGATCAAGGGCAATACGATGAGGTAATTGATGTACTAGCAGTTAGTACCGCTGGAATGTTAATTAAAAGATCACTTTTTGAGGATCTTGGTGGCTTTGATCCCAGCCTTGAGTTGTTTAGAGATGATATTGATTTAGGTTGGCGAGCTCATATCGCTGGCTACTCCGTTGTTTGTGTTGGTGAGGCTGTGCTTTATCACGCGCAGGCTTCATCTTCAGAGCGCAGATCAATTGATGTTAAAGATGCGATTTTGCATCGCCCATTGTTATTAGATCGAAGAAATGCAGCCTTTGTTTTATTAGCTAACTCAAGTTGGTGGATCCTGCCTTGGGTAGCAATTCAATTGCTATTTACCTCATTAGGTAGATCAATTATTTATTTATTAGCCAAACTACCTGGTTATGCAGCCGATGAGATTGCTGCGATTGCGCTTTTGATATTTAAGCCAGCAGATTTAATTAAATCACGTAGATATCGCAGATCTAACCGAGTTTTAAGTGCTCGAGTCATAAAACCATTTATTCCACCCCGTGGAGTTCAGGTTAGATCGATATTAGAGAGAATCTCATCCTCACTACTTAATGCTTTTAAATCAAACAAAAATGAGCCAGATATAACTCGGGCTAGAAATTACTCCGATATTGGTGTAATTGATGAGAGCTTTGATGAGATGGAGTATGAAAGTGCTAAGAAATTCAGCAGATTAAGGGCGTTAGTTAAGCAACCATTTTTATTTGGATTTTTACTTACTATTACCTTCGCGGTTATTTACTCCCGTAACCGTTTTGGTTCTTTATCTGGTGGCGCCCTACCAATTTCTCCAGACAGTGGGATGAAACTAATTCAATCCTTTGCTGAGTCCTGGCATCTAATTGGCTTAGGTAGCAATGATGCAACTCCGGCTTGGATACCTATTATTGGAGTTGCCTCCGCGATTACGGCAGGTAACCCACAATTGTTTATTTCCCTGCTTTTCTTTTTAACACCAACCCTATTATTTGTTATCACCTATCTGACTTTTCGCCATCACAGTATTAGTAAGTACTCTGCAACATTTGCATCATTTTTGTACGCGTTTTCACCAGCTGTAATGACAGCAATTAACCAAGGTCGACTTGGCACAATTGTGGTGGCCATCATTCTACCGATGCTATTGGCACTACAAGGCAGAGATTTTGGGTTACTTGCAGTCAGATGGCGGAAGATATTTGGCATCTCACTTCTAGCGGCTTTAGCTACCACCTTCTCACCAGTATTTCTTTTTAGTTGGTTATTGCTCCACTCATTTATTTTTTTGAACAAATTTTTAACTACTTTAGCTTGGAATAAGATTACTTTGCGAGAGATTTTTAATAATTTAAATAATGATGAAGTAAAGAAGCGATTTACTCTGTTTATTACACCAATTTTAATGAATGTGCCTCTCTCACTCTCATTTTTCCTGCACCCGATATCTAGATTAAAAGAGCCTGGATTATCAGTTGCATCTGGGGATCAAATCTCTACTTTGCTCTTTAATCCAGGGGGAGCAAGTTCGCCAGCGATCTTTATCGCTGCTCCATTTGTAATCTACCTACTAATCGGATTAATCTCGAGTCGGTATAGAAAACCAGCAGCACTAGCCTTAATGTCAATTGCACTAGCCGCTACCTTAAGCTCCTATTACATAGTTGGAAATAGCAGCGCAGCTGAACGTATTTGGGTCGGCCCACTAATTATCTTTTCACAACTTATTATTTTATTTTTTACTTTTACAATGGCTGATAACCTAATGCCACAACTTAGAGGATCAAACTTTGGCTATAAACATATTGTTTCTGCATTTACCGTTATTGCTACTGCAATATCAATAATTATTTTGCCACTTTGGGCAATTACAGTCGGTGCGAACTCACTCGTGCGCACCGATCAGGAGCAGGTAATCCCAGCATTTATTACCGACTTAGGCACTACAAGTGCTAAGCCAAAGACATTAGTAATTCGCAAGGGGAGTGAGCAACTAAAGTACTTCATAACTAGGGGCGGTGATCTGCAATTAGGAGATCCAGATATTGGTGGTACTACACCAGATTTAGTTCACACAGCAATTGTTGAATTAGTTAATGGTATTGGTGCCACTAGTAGTCAAGTCCTAGGTTTTTATGGAATTCAATATGTATTTATGAAAAACCCAGTTGATCCTGCATTTGTTAGAACAGTTGACGGTATTGGTGGTTATACCCGTAGCTCAGCAACTAAAGATGGCGTGGTTTGGAAGGTTAATAATTCTCATGCCAGAGTCTCATATCAAAGTAATTTAGGTCAATATTTTGGATTAGATTCAACTGAGCGCACCTCATTTGCATACATACCAGGATCAGGTTCAGTTGTTTTGGCAGAGAAATATGACTCAAATTGGCACTTACTTAAAGATGGCAAAATTATTAAATTGGAAAAAAATCAATTTGGTCAGCCGATATTTAAAATTAATGAGCCAGGTGAAATATCGCTAACTCATGATGGCACAGCGCGGCGGGCATGGATCTCACTACAACTAATCGCAATTCTTGTAGTTATTGTGTTAGCACTTCCAGCTGGGCGCAGGCGCCGAGAGGTTCCACTTGAGGAGTTAGTATGAAAATCAAAGCTGCGCACTTAAAATCCTTAAGCTTCATATTGTCACTGTTTTTACTTGCATTTATCGCCTACTCCGCACCAACTCGTAGTAAGCAGATTAAATTAACCTCTAGTTATCCCGCCACTGTTTGCCCTGCACTTGGCGGTGAAATTACCTCCACCGCTGCTTTAACTAATTCGAAGATAAGTAGGCGTCAAATTGATGGCAGAAGTAAAAAATTAACTGTTGGAAAAAGTAATGCGATCTCCTTAAAATCTGACGCAGTTTTAGTTGAGGGTAACCCAGGAACAGCTCTGACCTTTGCGATTAATAAATGGAAAGCTGTTGTGCCATGTTCAGTAAGTAATGGTGAACAATGGTTTGCCGGTGGATCTGGTGCTTTAACAAGTAAGTCGGTTTTGCATATTATAAATAGTGGATTTAGTGAGGCATCAGTTGATATTGAAGTTTTTGCACCCAATGGTGTGCTACCACCTAGCACTGTTTCTATCCCGCAAAATTCAACTAAAAAGATCTCGGTAGATTCATTAATTCCGGGTGAAGAAGTAATTATGATTGCAGTTAAAACTAAATCTGGCAGAGTTAGTTCATACCTTTTTGATGAGCGTAAGAAAGGTCTTAAATCGCTAGGAGCTGATTTTGTAGCGCCAGTTGCCGCTCCCACAAAACATTTAACAATCGCTGCAATCACAGGATTGACTGGAAAGTTAATTGATAGAAATAATTTAGTTAATCATTCCATGCGCTTATTAGTTCCTGGAAAAATTGATGCTGAGGTTGAGGTAATTATTAATTCAAAAGATGGTAATTTTGTGCCAATTGGGCTTTCGCAATTTTCCGCGGCTAGTCAGCGTGTCTTAAATATTCCACTTACCTTTGCTCCAAGCAATCAACCTTTTTCAATAATTATAAATTCAACTCAACCAATATTAGCTTCGGTGCTGACTAACTTAACATTTAGCAAGAGTGAAGAATTTGCCTGGGCAACTGCATCTGATCAATTGACTCAATGGAGTGCTAATTTAATTGGATCAAAACCAACCCTTACCTTCTCTGGAGATCGAATTAATGTCTTGATAACTGCAGTCAGTATTAATGGAAAGAAGATTGAAGAGCGAATAAGTGGAAGTAATTTCATTACCTGGCAAGCTCCAACTGGTTTAAATCGATTACAGGTAGTTGCTAAAGGTAAGGGGATAAGTGGTGGTGTAATTCTATTTCCAGAATCTGGCAGTATTGGAAGTAGCTACATTCCGATGAATAATGGTGCTAATTTAGAAACGGCGGCTGAGCCAATATCAGATGCAGGTGTTATTACACGGGGCTAAATCCCAACTTTTTGCTACTTACTCCATTAACCTTTTGATATGAGGAAGTTGACTGGCCGCCGATGCTCTAGAGCAAGCTGTACTAGCTCTGCAATTAAAACTCTCACATATATTTACTCTGATTCAACAGCGGTACTTGGTCCACTCTCAACATATGCTGAGCCGCACAATTATGATCTTTGCCAAATACATAGCGAACGGTTAACTGCTCCAGTTGGATGGAATGTAATTAAGGAAGAGATTAGTAATCATGAAGTTGGTCCAACCGATGAGGATTTAATGGCGATTGCAAATGCGGTGCGCGAGGTAGCTAACTCTGATGTGGATACTCGCTCAATGTCACCTGAGTTAGGCCGTCGTGGGCACCTGCGAGTACTACCATCTAATTAATTTCAAAAAATCTGTTTTAACCTCTAAGTTAAGAGTCTTATGTTAGAGAAAATTATCAAGGCCTATGACATCAGAGGCTTAGTTAAGGATGAGGTAACACCAGATTTTTCATTTTCACTCGGTGTTGCTTTTGCGAAATTTTTAGAGCAAGAACGTGAGCCAGCAACAATTGTAGTTGGTGAGGATATGCGGCCCTCTTCACCATTACTTGCCGATGCTTTTACTGATGGTGCAACTAGTCAGGGTATGGATG
>CANKTS010000006.1:0-21806 GCA_947486485.1 Actinomycetota bacterium
AATGTCGGGTGAAAGGTCGAAAACTCGCTATAGCCATCTGGTCGATTAGAGGGTTTAATTTCAAGTGCCCATGGCAGATTTGTTGGCTTACCAAAAACCTCTTGATTAAACCAGTTTCCAACTCGCCCAATTGCTTGCGCAATAATTACTCCAGGGGCTAGCGAATCTAAAAATTGTAAAAAGTTCAAAGTTGTTTTATGAGTCCTAAAATATAAATATGCACCAAAAGCACCAAGGGATATAGCTCCCCATATTCCCAATCCACCCTGCCAAACTCGAAATGCATCTGCTGGATTACCGCCGTCACCAAAGTAATTTTGGGGTGAACTTATTACGTGATAGATCCGGCCACCAATAATCCCAAAAGGCACTGCCCAAACAGCAGCATCTGAGACATCATCTGGATTACCACCGGATGCGGCATAACGTTTTCTACCTAGCCATACCGCTGTTGCAATACCAGTAATTATGCAGAGAGCATAGTAATGAATTGTGACTGGGCCGAATGAAAGAGCAGAGGAGCTAGGACTTGGAATTAGGTAACGCATACTGATTAACTTTATTTAACGCCAGCTGCTGCTAATGCCGCCTTAAATTTAACTGGATCACCATACTCAGTCTTGCGATCCATCTCTTTACCGTTAATAAAAATTGTTGGTGTGCTATTTACATTAGCCTTTCCAGATTCAACTGCAACATTGTTGGTCCATTTGACATAAGTGCCATCATTTACGCACTTCTCAAAGGAATTGGAGTTAATTCCAACTGATTTACCAAGAGCAACTAGTGCCTCACTCTGCCACACCCCTGAATTTTCAGCAGTAGGCTGATTTTGGAATAATGCTAAGTTCATATCAACAAATTTGCTCTCATCAGCCGCACATGCTGCTGCATTTGCAGCCAGAATAGACTCTGGACCAATAAATGTCATTGGATGGTAGACAACCTTTGCTTTATTCTGAGCAATCACTTCATTTAAATAACCACCATTTATAATTTCAAAGGCTCGACAAGCTGGGCACTGATAATCAATATAAACATCAATTTTTGGTGTAGCGCTGGGATTTAAAACTATTCCATAGCCCTCAGCCTCTGATACCGCAGCTGGAACTTGAGCAGTTGAGTTTGATCGATTACTTATGATTGAGAAGACAACACCAACTATCACAATAAATGAGACCATAATTATTACTAAATTACGAGTTCCCTTATCACCACTATTTGTTGTCATTGACTAACTCCTTATATTACTTGTTGGACTATTTATCTAGTGCAATTCTACCCTTAGGGTAGTAGTAAAGGTAAATTCCAAGAAGTAATAACCCTAAATCCCTAATAATTTCTGATAGATACTTCGTATCCTCAGGATCAACTGAGCCACCACCACCAAAACAACCACAGTCAATACTTAATCCCCTAGCCCATGCTTGAGCTATTGCGACAATAAACACCAACATAGTAGCTGCACCAATTACGCCGCTAATTTTCACAGCAACACCCAAGATCAAAAGCAAGCCAACTCCGATTTCAATCCAAGGCAGGGTATAACCAAAAAAATTTGCTATTGGAATAGGAAGTAACTCATAAGCACGCACAGCCATCGCTGATTTTTGTAAGTTACCTACTTTTAAACCACCTGCGGCAAGTAAGACGCCACCTAAAATAATTCTTGCAAGCAAAGTTAGCCAGGGTTGATATTTATTAAACTTATCTAGCACTTCTAACTCCCTCAGATAACTCAGCTGCTAATTGTTTTATTTTCTTTAAGCCCGACCTGCCTGCACCATGCTCTTGAATAATCTTAATAAAAGCAGAGCCAACAATAACTCCATCTGCGTAGGAAGCGACCTCTGTAGCCTGTTCCTTATTTGATACCCCGAGCCCAACAGCCACTGGTGTTTTACTGGTGGTGCGAATTCGGTCAACCAATGATTTTGCACTTATTGAGACGCTAGATCTTGTACCTGTTACTCCCATCAAACTTGCTGCATAGATAAAACCTGAGCACTCTGAACTAACCTTGGGTAGCCGTTCTTGTGATGTACTTGGCGCAACTACATATATGCGATTAATTGATTTATCACTAGCTTCACTTTTCCATAACTCTGATTCCTCAATTGTAAGATCAGGTGTAACTACCCCAGATCCACCCGCGGAAGATATTGCTGCTGCAAATTTAGCTGCGCCGTACTTCTCAATTGGACTCCAGTAGCTCATTACTACCGACGGCACACCGTACTCAACACTGGTTTTTAATAAATCAAAAACTTGATCCACACCAACGCCATTAGCAATTGCTTGCTCAGATGCAGCTTGAATTACTGGTCCATCCATAACTGGATCAGAGTATGGATACCCAATCTCAATCGCATCCACACCGCCATCAATCATCGCCTTAATTATTGCCTTTGACTCTTTTTGGGTAGGAAAACCTGCTGGCAGAAAACCAATTAATACCGCCCTATTTTCTGCTTTAGTTTTGGTAAAAAGGTCTTCAAGTGCGGTTGGCATTAAAGCGGTAGCCCAAAATACTCAGCAGCGGTTTGCACATCTTTATCACCACGACCTGAGAGATTAATTAATAAAGTGGCACCCTTGCCTAATTCATTTCCAATTTCAAGTGCCCCAGCTAATGCGTGTGCTGTCTCAATTGCTGGAATAATTCCCTCAGATTTGCATAGCAAAGAGAATGCATACATTGCTTGATCATCTGTAATTGGTCGATACTCAGCACGTCCAATGTCATTTAAATACGCATGCTCAGGTCCAACTCCTGGGTAATCCAGTCCGGCTGAGATTGAGTGTGACTCAATAGTTTGTCCATCTTTATCTTGCAAAACATAGGAACGAGTTCCATGCAAAACACCTGGTGTACCGCCAGAGATAGTTGCAGCATGGAAGCCACTCTCCACACCCTTACCACCTGCCTCTAATCCGATTAAACGAACTGCTTTATCACCAATGAAAGGATGAAAAATTCCCATTGCATTTGATCCGCCACCAACACAGGCCAATACTGCATCAGGTAATTTGCCAGTTAATGCGAGAACCTGCTCGCGTGCTTCAACGCCAATAATTCTTTGGAAGTCACGCACCATAGTTGGAAATGGGTGGGGGCCAGCAACTGTGCCAAGTAGGTAGTGAGTATCTTCAACATTTGTTACCCAGTCACGCATCGCTTCATTAATTGCATCTTTTAATGTCTTTGATCCTTGAGTAACAGGAACAACTGTTGCTCCTAGCAATTTCATTCGCGCCACATTTAGTGCTTGCCGTTTGGTGTCGGCCTCTCCCATATAGACAACACATTCCAAACCAAATAGAGCTGCTGCAGTGGCAGATGCAACACCATGTTGCCCCGCACCAGTTTCAGCAATAATTCTTGATTTACCCATCCGCTTAGTTAGTAAGGCTTGGCCTAAGACATTATTAATCTTGTGACTACCTGTGTGATTTAAATCTTCCCGCTTTAATAAGATTCTTGCTCCACCGGCATGCTCTGAGAATCTTTTTGCATCTGTCAAAATGCTCGGTCTTCCGCTATATGTTTTATGTAATTCGGTTAACTCAGCGTGAAAAGATGAATCTGCTTGCGCGCTTATATGAGCATCATTAAGTTGGTCTAACGCAGAAATTAAAGCTTCAGGAACAAATCTGCCACCATAGGGACCGAAATGACCAAGGATGGATGAGTCCATGCTTTGGGAAGTTTTATCAATTGCCATGAGGATAGTTTATTCGATCTTTATCGATTGAGCAGTTCATTTATCGTATGAACTGGGTTACCCGCTTTAACCAAAGTCTCACCTACCAGCACTGCATTTGCGCCTAGCGCACCAACATTAGCAACCTGAGAGCGGGTACTTATTCCAGATTCAGCTACTTTTAATACAGTTGTTGGTAATTGTGGCAAAATTAATTCAAAATTCTTATCATTAACCTCTAACGTTTTTAAGTTTCTACTATTAACACCAATAATTTTTGCGCCAATATCTAATGCAACCTCGGCCTCAACTAAGTCATGAACCTCAACCAATACATCCATACCTAACTCAGTTGCTAATTGATAAAAGTCTATTAGTTGTGATTTAGCAAGAGCTGCAACAATTAATAGCATCAAATCAGAGCCTAAAATTCTTGACTCTAATACTTGAAACTCTGTAACAATAAAATCTTTTCGCAGCACTGGAATATCAACTTCCGCCCTTACTGCAATTAAATCTGCAATCTTGCCTTTAAATCTGCGCTCCTCTGTTAATACACTAATTAGATCAGCTCCACCAGTTTGATAACTACTGGCAAGTGCTACCGGGTCTAATATCGCTGAGAGCTCCCCCTTACTTGGAGATGATCGTTTTACCTCAGCAATTAATCGCATGCCATCTTTATTTAGCGCTGCGTAAGCTCCGCGAAGTTTTGGTGCGCTATCTAATTGTTCTCGTAATTGCACACTTGGTACTAAACGCTTTTGGAGATCCTCTAATACGCCCTCAATAATTGATGCTAATACACTTGAGTCACTCATCGGTCGGGTCAATTCCTTCAGAGAGTGCACTCCAATTATTTTGTGGCTTTCGCTCATACTTGCTTGCGTCTGAGCGTTTACTTGACTTAATAATTAAGTAGGTAGCAAGTGCTACTAAGAGTAGGCTGCCAAAAATAGAGTTCTTCATTTACTGCTCATCATTAAGTTAGCGGTTGCAATAGCACCTAATACAGCTGCTGCTTTATTAATACACTCTTGGTTTTCTGAAGCTGGATCCGAATCTGCCACAATTCCGGCACCAGCTTGTACATATGCCGTGCCATCTTTTACAACCGCTGTTCTAATTGCGATGCAGGTGTCAATGTTTCCAGTAAAATCTAGATAGCCAATTGTGCCACCGTAAATTCCCCGCCTAGTTGGTTCATTCTCTTCAATTATTGCCATTGCTCTTGGCTTTGGCGCCCCCGATAATGTTCCGGCAGGAAAGACTGCAAACAGTGCCTCAATGGGAGCAACTTTATCTGCCAGCTTTCCAATAACTGTCGAAACAATATGCATAACATGTGAGTACTTCTCTATTTGCATAAACTCTGAAACCTCAACTGAACCTGCCTGGCATACTCTTCCTAAATCATTACGGCCCAAGTCAACTAGCATTAAATGCTCAGCACGTTCCTTAGGATCTGCCAACAACTCTTGTGCCATCTTGTTATCTATTTCATTATTTGAGTTTCTAGCTCTAGTTCCCGCAATTGGATGAATCATTACCTGATCACCGCTTACCTTAACTAAAGCCTCCGGACTTGAGCCAACAATAGATAGAGCATCTGCAAATCGAAATAAGTACATATAAGGGCTTGGGTTTTGTTCCCGCAGCACGCGATAAATATCAAAGGAATCTGCCGAACTGTCGATGGTAAACCTCTGCGAAAGAACAACTTGGAAAGCCTCCCCCGATTTGATCTGTTCCTTAATCAGTTCAACTTTTCTAATATAAGTTTCATCACTTGTATTACGGACAAATTTTGGGGTAACTCGATCTGGAATTGTATTAAAATTTGCAGTATCACTTTTATTTAGATCAGATTCCATTTTATCTAATCTTGAAATGGCTGATTCATAAGCTAAATCAACACGCTCACTACTACCATCCCAATTAATTGCGTTAGCAATTAATGTAACAACGCCTTCTTGGTGATCAAATACTGCCAAATCGGAGGTTAGCATCATTGCAATCTCTGGAACATTAATATCAGCTTTGGCATGATTAGGTAACTTCTCAAGTCTGCGCACAATCTCATAACCTAAATAACCAACTAGGCCACCGGTTAGTGGCGGCAGCCCTTCAATCTTTGGCGAACGTAGATGGGCAGTAGTAATTCGTAGCGCAGTAAGGGGATCTATTCCGGTGGGTGCACCAGCAGGTCTTACTCCTTGCCAAACTGCTAGACCATTCTCCTCCGTTAGTGTCGCTTCACTATTGACACCAATAAATGAGTAACGTGCCCAAATACCTGCTTCAGCAGATTCAAGTAAAAATGTTCCGCTACGGTGATTGGTTAATTTTTGATAAATTGAAAGTGGTGTTTGACTCTTTAGCGTTAACTTACGGGAAACTGGAATTACATTAAAATTTCGCGCGTAATCACGAAATTCAACAAGAGAGATCATTGCTTTATCCACTTGCCTATTCTGCCTTACCAATCTGCTTGCTGGTGCCGATTATTTATAGCAGATATCTAGCGCATTACTTATATCAATAGCCCCTACATATAAGGCTTTCCCGAGAACTACACCTTCGATTCCCATCTGCCGTAAATCTGTAAGATCAGATAATTTTGCAACACCACCACTTGCTATGACTGAGCCTTGAGTTGATTGCGAAACTTTTCTAAGTAGATCTAGATTTGGACCACTTAACGCACCATCTGAATCATTATCTGTAACAACATATCTACTGCAACCTGCTTTATCTAGAATTGATAGATACTCAAATATCTCTCCAACTACTAACCCACTACCCCTTGCAGTAAGCATTTGACCCTTAATATCTAAGCTAATGCTTATTCGCTCGCTATTTACTGCTAGAACTTTCTTAACCCACTCAATATCAGCCAGGGCTGCAGTTCCCAGATTTATCCGGGCAGCTTTTGTAGCAAGTGCATTATCAAGGGATTCAGCATTGTTAATCCCGCCAGATAATTGCACCTTTGCCGATGTATTATTGATTATCTCTTTAATTAATACACTGTTATTGCCGGTGCCAAAAGCTGCGTCAAGATCAACTAGATGAATCCATTTTGCACCTGCCAGTATAAAGTCCTTAACTACATCAGATGGAGAACCAAACTTTGAAGCTGAATCTAATTTTGCTTTACTCAATCTGACCGCCATACCAGCCTTAACATCTACTGCTGGGAGTAATTCAAGTTGCTTCATTGGATTATTAAACTACTAAGCAGTCAGGGCCGAGCACAGTTTTAAGATCAGCGCTCAAACTAGGTGAGGCGGTAACTTTTAACCCCTCATCTAACTTTAAAACTGTTTTCTTTTCACCATCTGCCAATCGCAGGTGTACCTCGCGGGCCCCTGGATGTGCTCTTAAAATCTCCTTCATCCGATCAATCACTGGCGGAGTACATCTAGCCATTTCCATCGAAATAATTAGCGGACCAGTTGGAATTCGATTTAAATCTGGCAGTGTTAAATCTAGAGCAGAAATACGAGCTTGCTCCTCCCGCTTATCTACTCTGCCTCTGATTGCAACAATTCTGTCCTCTACTAAATTAACGCCATGAGCTGCATAGGCATTTGAGAAGAATAAAACATCAACTGCGCCTTCAAGATCCTCTACGGTAACAATCGCCCACGGAGTTCCTTGTTTGGAAACCTTTCGTTGAATCTGAGTGATCAAACCGCCAATTGTAATTATTTGATCATGTCCAACTTCAGCAATTTGGCTAATTGAAAAATCTGTAACTGAACGCAATATATGTTCAACACCTAATAATGGATGATCTGAGACATACAGGCCAAGCATTTCTCGCTCATAACTAAGCAGCATCATTTTTTCCCATTCAGTAACTGGAATATCTAAGACAACCCCACTAATACTTGAGGTTGCATTAGCTGCGCCAAATAAATCAAATTGACCAATAGACTCAGCTCGTTTTGTCTCTGAAACAGCATCTAATGCCTCCAAGAAAACCATCATCAATCCCCGGCGGCTGTGATTGAGTGAGTCAAAGGCGCCAGCTTTTATTAACGATTCAATAGTTTTCTTATTACAGACGAGGGAATCTACCTTGGTTAAGAAATCACCAAAATTTGTATATCTATCCTTACTCTTACGATTTTCGATAATTGATAAAACAACATTCTCACCCACATTTCGAATAGCAGTTAACCCAAAACGAATATCACTTCCACGCGGGGTGTACTCTGAATCAGATTCATTAACATCAGGTGGCAAAACTTTAATGCCCATCCGCCTTGCTTCATTTAAGTAGAGCGCACTCTTATCCTTATCATCGCGCACACTAGTTAAAAGCGCAGCCATATACTCGGTTGGATAATTAGCTTTAAGGTATGCAGTCCAAAATGAGAGCAATCCATAACCTGCGCTATGTGCTCTATTAAAGGCATAATCTGAGAAGGGAATTAATGTCTGCCATAATTTTTCTATCGCATCCTCTGAGAAACCGTTTGTTTTCATTCCTGCTTCAAAGTGCACCTTTTCTTTATCTAATATCTTTTTATCCTTCTTACCCATCGCCTTGCGAAGCAGATCCGCGCGACCTAAGGTGAAGCCAGCAACCTTTCGAGCAATTGCTAATACCTGCTCTTGATAAACAATTAACCCATATGTGTCCTTCAAAATTTCATTTAATGGCTTTTCCAGCTCAGGATGAATACCTACTGGTGCCTTTCGACCATTTTTATAATCTGCATATTTATTATGGGAATCCTCACCCATCGGACCTGGTCGATAGAGTGCAATTACCGCTGATATATCCTCAAAACTATCGGGTGCCATAGATCTAAGTAGGGCTCTAATTGGTGCGCTATCAAGCTGAAAAACTCCTAAGGTGTCACCTCTGGATAATAAATCAAATGTCTTCTTGTCTTTAAGGGGCAAGTTTTCAAGAACAACAGTTTTTCCTAGATTCTTCTCAATATTAATTAAGCAATCATCAAGAACTGAAAGATTTCGTAGCCCTAGAAAATCCATTTTAAGCAATCCAGTTGCTTCACATGCACCCATATCAAACTGGGTGATAATCACACCATCTGCTTCTCGGCGATGAATTGGAATTACATCAAGTAGTGGCTCCTTACTTAATATAACTCCTGCAGCGTGTACTCCCCATTGCCGCTTTAATCCTTCAATACCTAAAGCTGTATCAACTATTTTCTTTGAGTCAGGATCACTTTCATAAATTCCTCTAAACTCTGCTGCCTCACCATACCTACCATCTTCAAGATCAAATATTCCACCAAGTGAAATATCCTTACCCATTACAGCTGGTGGCAGAGACTTTGTAAGCCGCTCACCCAATACATATGGGTAGCCAAGTACTCGAGTTGAATCTTTAATTGCTTGTTTAGATTTAATAGTGCCATAGGTAATAATCTGAGCAACTCGATCCTCACCATACTTGGCTGTGGCATATTGGATCATCTCGGATCTTCTGCGCTCATCAAAATCTAAATCAATATCTGGCATCGAAATACGTTCTGGATTTAAAAATCTCTCAAACAGTAAACCAAATTTAATTGGGTCAAGCCCGGTAACCCCTAATGAGTAGGAGACCAGTGAGCCAGCAGCAGAGCCACGACCAGGACCAACTCGAATTCCAACCTCTCGGGCATGCTTACAAAGATCAGCTACTACCAAAAAATACCCTGGAAATCCCATCTTGATCATTACATCTAATTCAAAGTTAAGTCGCTCCTGATACTGCGCCGGAATCTGATTATCCATTCGTTTTGCTAAACCTTCATTAGCTAATTTTCTAAGCCAACTATCCTCACTCTCACCCTGCGGAACTGGAAATCTAGGTAGTAGATTCTCACCCTCACGCATGGTTGTTTCGCATCGATCTGCAATAAGTAATGTGTTATCACAGGACTCGGGAAACTCCTTAAACAATTCACGCATTTGAGCAGCAGATTTTAGATAGAACTCTGCATTTTCAAACTTAAATCGCTTTGGATCAGCCATAGTTGCACCAGATTGAATGCAGAGCAACACCTCGTGAGCAGCAGCATCAGCATGGTGGGTATAGTGCAAATCATTTGTTGCCAGCAGTGGCAGATTCAACTCTTTACCCAATTTAATTAAATCGTTAAATGCTCGCTTTTCAATCTCTATTGAGTGATCCATTAACTCTAAATAAAAATTATCAGCTCCAAATATATCTCGCATCTCACTCGCGGCATTAATCGCCTCTTTATAACTACCCATTCGCAATCTCGTTTGGATCTCACCTCCAGCACAGCCAGTCGTTCCGATAATTCCCTTTGCATATTTAGCTAACAACTCTCTATCCATACGAGGCTTGTAGTAGAAACCCTCTAGGGATGCAAGTGATGAGAGTTTAAATAAATTAGATAAACCCTCATTATTTTCAGCAAGTAATGTCATATGGGTATAAGCACCGCCACCAGAGACATCATCCTCACCTCCCTCTGCCCATTTAACTCTTCGCTTATCAAATCTTGATTCCGGTGCAACATATGCCTCGATACCAATTATTGGTTTTATCCCAGCTGCTTTAGCAGTTTTATGAAATTCAAATGCACCAAAGACATTGCCGTGATCTGTCATTGCAATCGCTGGCATTTCCTGCCTTGCAACCTCTGCTACTAGCTCTGAGATTTTGGCAGCACCATCTAACATCGAGTACTCCGTATGTACATGAAGATGTACGAAGTTGCCCGAGTTTTGCTGGTTACTAGCTGCAGATGGCATGGATGGTGAGATTACTACTGGCTTTAATTTCTAGCGGGCTATATCAGAAAGGAGCGTAAGCGAGCGTGTCAGATCCTCTGGGTACTGGGCATTAAAGGAGATCTGCTCCCCGCTTGCCGGATGGATAAATCCAAGTTGTTTGGCATGTAGCCAAGGTCTGGAGATCTTTAGCCGCTGCGCAAGGGATGGGTCAGAGCCATAAGTTAAATCCCCAACTAATGGGTGGTGCAGCGCAGAGAAGTGAACTCTAATCTGGTGAGTTCTACCAGTCTCAAGTTCAATTTCAAGCAAAGTAACAGCTGGAAAAGCTTCTAAAGTTTTGTAGTGAGTAATACTTGGTTTGCCATTTGCTACAACTGCAAAACGGTAATCCTCTCTTGGGTGTCGATCAATTGGTGCATCGATAGTTCCTACAGTGGGATCCATATGTCCCTGCACTAATGCGTGATAAACTTTAGAAACAGTGCGATCTCTAAATTGATCTTTTAAATGGGAGTAGGCAATCTCATTTTTTGCCACCACCATAAGGCCGGATGTACCAACATCTAAACGATGCACAACTCCTTGCCGCTCAGCAGCGCCAGATGTAGCAAGTTGATATCCGGCAGCAAATATTGCGCCCACTACTGTGGCACCTTGCCACCCTGGGCTTGGATGAGCAGCAATTCCAACTGGCTTATCAATCACTATTAAATACTCATCATCATAAACAACCTTTAATCCATCAATTGGTGTGGCAGTTAACTTTGCCTCACCCTTTGCTGCCGGCAACAGAATCTCTATTTGATCACCACTTGCAACTCGGTCAGATTTACCAACCGCCTTACCAGATTTAGATATTTCACCTGATTCAATTAATCCCACGATCACGTTACGAGAAAGTCCGAGCAATCTAGATAGCGCAGCATCTACTCGCTCTTGATGTAGCCCCTCTGGTATCACCAAGTTTCTTACCTCACGCTTACTCACTTTTTTCCTCACTATTATAAAAAGAGATATTTCGCCAACTTAAATATGAAATAAGTATTGCAGCACTAACCACTGACATGTCAGCAATATTAAAGATCGGCCAGTGCGGAACTTGAATCCAATCTACTACCTCTCCCTGCAGCCCACCGGGTGAGCGAAATATCCGATCAGATAGATTGCCAAAAATGCCGCCAAGGGCTAGCCCTAGTGCAAAAGCCCATTTAGTAGATTTAACCTTACGACCAAAATAAAATATTACTGCAACCATAATAATTGAAAAAGTAGATAAAAATATTGTGCCACTTGAGGCTAAGCTAAAAGCTGCTCCTGAGTTAAAAGCCAGCTGAAATTGCAAAATATCTCCAATAATTTGCTTTGGCTCATCAGATAAACTTTTAATTGCTAAGAATTTTGTAAAATGATCTACAGCAAATACTACTAAAGCGGTAGCCGCTAACCATTTTCGCTGAAGATAGTTCAGCGTCGTTCCTCTTTTTGTTTACAGACCATACATAAGGTGGCACGTGGGAAAACTTGTAATCTAGCCTTTCCTACAAAGTTTCCACACTCTTCACACTTGCCGTAACTCTTATTATCAATTCTCTCTAACGCCCGCTCACTTTGTTGCACCATGTCCCTTGCGTTATATACCAAGGACATCTCATGCTCGCGCTCAAAAGTTTTTGCTCCGGCATCTGCTTGATCATCACCAGCACCCACACCTGCTGCCTCTACAAGATCTTCCATCTCAGCCTCTGCTATCTCTAACTCTTTACGCAATCTAATCAAATCTTTAGATAGTTCACTCCTTATTGCTTTTAACTCCGTAGCATTCCAGGCAATCTCTCCTGACTGAATAATTAAAGGTGTAGGGGCAGCTTTAATTGGCTTAAGAGCTGCTGCCTTCTTAGATTTTAGAATTGGCTTTGCTGGCGGCAACATAACCAACCTTCGCTCAGCCACAACTGGCATTGCGTTTGGATTTGGAATAGTTGAGGTAACTGAGATTGTGGTTGAAGATCCTGATGTTGAGGTTTGTAATTTTGCTGGGAATGGTTTGCCTGGTGCTTTTTTAGCAGATTTTTTAGCCAACTTTGGTTTAACAATATTTGATGATCGCCCGGCACTTTTTTTGGCAGATTTCTTTACAATCGGTTTTTTAGCTTTACCTTTTTGGGCAGCAGCTTTCGCTGGCTTTTTTGCCTTTGATTTTGTACTTTTCTTTGCCGTTTTCTTAAAAAACTTCTTGATAGCCACATTACCCCCTGGAGGGGCAAAGGTTATGGCTTGGCTCAACTAATTACCAACCGCCACCCCCGCGGATAAAAGGTAGATGCGGGAAATGTAATTCTGCGCGTTAGAATGTGGGGTGAATATGAATAAGAAGCGCGAAATCAACAGCTTATCTGCGCAAATCGATCTGCCGGTAATGGAAGCAGGAATCTTAGATTTTTGGTCACAAAATCAAATCTTTGAAAAATCAGTGACTAACCGAAATGGTTCACCTCGTTGGAGCTTCTATGAAGGCCCACCAACTGCAAATGGTATGCCAGGAACTCACCACATTGAAGCCCGCGTATTTAAGGATTTATTTCCACGCTTTCAAACTATGAAGGGAAAACAGGTAATTCGTAAAGCTGGTTGGGATTGTCATGGTCTACCAGTTGAGATTGCAGTTGAAAAAGAGTTGGGCTTTACCGGTAAGGCTGATATCGAAAAATTCGGAGTAGCAGCTTTTAATGATAAATGCCGGGAATCTGTACAACGCCATGTTAACGAGTTTACTGCTATGACTAAACGAATGGGTTTCTGGGTAGATTTTGATGATGCCTACTGGACGATGTCACCGTCATACATTGAAAGTGTTTGGTGGTCACTGCAACAAATTTGGCAAAAGGGCTTATTAGTACAAGATCACCGAGTCGCACCTTACTGTCCAAGATGCGGTACTGGATTATCTGATCATGAGTTGGCGCAAGGGTATGAAACTATTCAAGATCCTTCAGTCTTTGTTCGTTTTCCTGCGACCTCCGGCAAATTAGCAGAGTTAAAAGCCACTCTCCTAGTTTGGACAACTACGCCGTGGACCTTAGTTGCTAACACCGCAGTTGCGGTAAATCCAAATGTTACCTACCAAGTAATTGAGGTAGTGCGCGATGAAAAAACGGAGCGACTGGTAGTTGCAGCCGACTTAGCAACTGTTCTAGGTGATGATGGCAAAGTAATAGCGACTTTTAAGGGCAGTGAGCTTGAACATACAAAATACGCACGGCCCTTTGATTTTATTGAGATTAATGATTCCCATTATGTAGTACTTGCTGATTATGTAACAGTTGAAGATGGCACTGGCTTAGTGCATCAGTCACCAGCATTTGGTGCAGATGATTTAGAGGTGTGCCGTAAATATAACTTGCCAGTTATCAATCCAATTAGCCCAGATGGGCATTTTCTAAAAGAGGTACCACTTGTTGGTGGTGTATTTTTTAAAGAGGCAGATAAAGCATTGATTAAGGATCTAAAGGCGCGGGGCTTAATGTTTAAGAGTTTACAGTTTGAGCACTCATACCCTCACTGCTGGAGATGCCACACCGCTTTGATGTACTACGCCCAGCCATCTTGGTATATCAAAACTACCGAGATTAAAAAGGAGCTGCTGCGAGAGAATTCCAAAACAGATTGGCATCCAGAGACTATTAAAACTGGACGGTTTGGTGATTGGCTTAATAATAATATTGACTGGGCAGTATCCCGCAACCGTTACTGGGGAACTCCGCTACCGATCTGGCGGTGTGAAAATAAACATGAGATTTGCGTTGGTTCATTAGCTGAACTAGGAAAGTTAGCGGGCAAAGAGTTAAGCACGCTAGATCCACATCGACCATTTGTGGATGATATTAACTTTGCCTGTAATGAGTGTTCAGCGCTAATGACGAGAATTCCAGAGGTAATCGATTGCTGGTATGACTCAGGTGCCATGCCATTTGCACAGTGGGGCTACCCACACAAGCAAGATTCTGTGGCGCAGTTTAAAGCTGCCTACCCAGCTGATTTTATTTGCGAAGCAATTGATCAAACCCGCGGTTGGTTTTATACATTAATGACAATCGGCACCTTAGTCTTTGATAAATCCTCATATAAAACAGTTTTATGTTTAGGTCATATTTTAGATAAAGATGGTCGCAAAATGAGTAAGCATCTAGGTAATGTGCTCGAGCCAATGCCACTTATGAATCAACATGGCGCAGATGCCGTGCGCTGGTACATGCTAGCCGCTGGTTCACCTTGGAGTGCAAGACGAGTTGGCCATGATGCAATCTCAGATGTGGTTCGCAAGACCTTACTTACCTACTGGAACACAATCTCATTCTTCACTCTTTATGCCAATGCAGCAGATTTTAAGGTCTCAACAGTTCCGAAGGATCTAACGCTGATGGATAGTTGGATTCTCTCGGAGTTAAATAAATTAATTCAAAGCGTAGATACTGCGCTGGAAAGCTTTGACTCCCAAGGTGCTGGCACTGTAATCGCAGCCTTTATTGATGACTTATCTAACTGGTATGTCCGGCGCTCTCGCCGACGGTTCTGGGATGGTGACCCAGTTGCTCTTAACACTCTTTACTTTTGTCTTAAAAATTTAACCCTATTACTTGCGCCGATGGTGCCATTTATCTCAGAGCATGTTTGGCAAAGTTTAATCCGAGTAGCAGAGGGTGAACAAATTGAATCGGTTCACCTCGCAAACTTTCCAATTGCTGATAAATCATCAGTTGATGAGAAATTATCCAATGCGGTTGCACTATCGCGGCGGCTAGTTGAACTAGGAAGAGCGGCTAGATCTGAGTCCGGCGTAAAAATTCGCCAGCCACTCTCCCGTGCATTGGTTTCTGCCACCGGCTGGGAGGCGATGTCGCAAGAGATTAAGATCCATATTGCCGAGGAGCTAAATATTTTAAAAGTAGATGGTATCCAGGTTGCCGGTACTGATTTAGTAGATATCTCAGTCAAAGCCAACTTTCGCACTCTTGGTACAAAATTTGGCGCAGATGTTCAGGTGATCGCAAAGCAGATCACTGCAATCGATGCTGGAGTAATGGTCAAAGAGTTGCGTAAAAGTAACTCATACAAGATTACGGTTGAATTAGCTGGTAAGAAAAAAGATATTGAGATTGACTTAGATGATCTAGTAATTACTGAGACACCAAGAAGTGGTTGGTCGGTTGCCTCCCACGGTGGTGAGAGTTTGGCACTAGATCTTGCCCTTACCCCTGATCTAATCCGGGCTGGCTTAGTGCGTGAAGTAATTAGGGCAATCCAAGAAGAGCGTAAGCGGATTGGTCTAGATATTAGTGATCGAATTACTGTTAATTGGAACGCTACCGGTGATTTAGCGGCAGCAATCACCTCAGGTATCAGTGAAATTAGTACAGAGGTCCTTGCTACCCAAATGCAGCAAAATAAGGCAGAGAATGCAAGTGATAATGAGTTGGGACTCTGGCTTAGTTTAGTAAAAATTAATTAAAGTAACACGACTAAGCGCATCAGCAACTGCACCACAAAAAATACCACGATAAATGAGAGATCTAATGAGATACCACCTAATCTAAGTGGCGGCACAAATTGTCTAACAAAGCTAAGTGGTTTATCAGTTACTGAATAAATTAATTCAGCTAGCGCCAAGATCACTCCACGTGGGCGCCAGTTGGGTGAAAAAATACGAACATAATCTAAAATTAATCTACCGACTAATGCAATTAGAAATAAATTAAGAACCCAGTAAAGCAGAGAAAAAATTACACCCATTTGCTATGGGATTATCAGCTTTGATTAAAAAAACTTGCCTGTGCTGCAGAGTTCTTATCTTCAACGCTTACTGAAACATTTGGCGGTGTAAGTAAGAAAACCTTTGGCGTTACTCTTTCAATACTTCCATGGTGTCCAAAAACTAACCCGGAGGCAAAATCTACCAACCGCTTACGCTCTGACTCTTCCATGTCACTTAGATTCATAATTACCGGTTTACCTTCACGGTAGTGCTCACCAATTAAACGTGCTTCGCTGTAGGTGCGAGGTGTCAACGAAATAATATGATCCATCACCTTTATCGAATCACCTGCTGGTACTAAATCAATATTTTGTTTAGGAGCGCTCTTGGTATTGGCTCTTACCAAGCGAGGTGCTCGCTCAGTTAATTGATTTGCGTTTCCATGGTCTAACTCATCCTCATCCATTAATCCGAGGTATCCAGCAACCCGCTTAAATGCACTAGCCATAACCAAAGGCTATGCGATCTGATCCCGATTACCGAGGATTGAACTGCCAATCCTCAGATGTGTCGCGCCATAGGAAATTGCCATTTCATAGTCACCACTCATCCCAGAGGAGAGGGATTTAGCGTTGGAAAAAGTGAGCAAAAAATCACCATGTATTTTCGCTAGATTTGCAAAGGCTGACTCAGTAGGAGAATCGGTGGGAGCAACTGCCATTAATCCCTGCAGTGCAATACCAGGTAATTTTGTGATCTGATTTGCTAACTCAATTAACTTAGCTGGATCTACCCCACCACGTGACTCTGGTGGTTGATCCAGTGAGACCTGAATAAAAATTGGCTTGGGCTGGCCACTATTTTGTTCAGAGATTATTTGTGCATATTTAATCTGATCAACTGAGTGAATACAGCCGGCCCAGTTAGTAATTGATTTTAATTTATTGCTCTGAATCTGGCCCTGAAAATGCCAATTAATATCGGAGGGTAACTGCTCCACCTTGCTACTTGCCTCTTGATCTCTATTCTCACCAAATTGGCGAACCCCTAATGAGTACAAAATCTCTAAATCTGATAAGGGAAAACTCTTAGTTACTGCAATTAAAGTTATTTCATCAGTTGACCGACCAGCTCTAGCCGCCGCCGCATCTATCTTTGCTCGCACAGTATCTAGATTTTCTCTTATCTCATCAACTCTTCTCATAGGCAGATTAATCCGATCTGCCTGCCCAGTTGGCCATCTCTGCGATGTGAGTAATAATCAGGACTCTCCTTAGTACAAATATCTAGATTAAGTAACTCAACATCAGCTATTTGCGCTGCTAGGCCAGCAAATAGGTTTAGGTGATTACCTCTGCCAGCAGTTGCAGGATGAGTCTTTGTAATTTCTGCAAACATCTGCGAATCAACCTCATAACAATTTCCGCAGATATGTGGGCCAACTGTGCCAGAGATTTTTTCAGCCCCTAACGATCTCATCTGCGCAACCGTATTTAGGGCGATTTTATTTAACAATCCTTTCCGACCAACATGCACCGCCGCTACCACTGCAGTTGAATACAGTAGTAATGGCAGGCAATCTGCCACCCGCACCGCTAATGCAATATTGCTTTGATCACTCACCAATGCATCAGCATCTGGGATTGAATTTATCTGACCATCAGCAATATCTGTTGAAATAGAAATCACCTGATCACTGTGGCTTTGTTTCATAAATTGAACTGGCTTACCAATTAATGTTGAGAGCTGCTTCTTTTGTTCTAAATCAACTGGATCAGCTAATGAGCCAAACTCAATTGAGGTAAAGAGCAGTCGAGCCATAATGGCTACTACCGCATGAAATCAGGGATATCGATCTCATCTTCTGCAACTAACTCTTCAAAGGTAATCCGGCGCCTAGGTTGCTCTGCTGAGCCAACATTTAAATCAAGGGCTACTGCGATTGGATCATTTGCAGCGATTGGATCTGCCTCACCATTCATAGTTGCAGCATTAATTACCGGCATTAAAACTCGCTTTGGTGCACCACCATCAAAACCGGCTGCAATAACAGTTACGCGAACCTCATCCCCTAACGCATCATCAATTACCGTTCCATAAATTATGTTTGCATCTGGGTGGGCAGATTGAGCAACTAACTCTGCAGCTTCGGAGATCTCAAATAAACCAAGATCAGATCCACCAGCGATTGATAATAAAACACCATGTGCACCATCAATTGAAGCCTCAAGTAGTGGACTTGAGATTGCAAGCTCTGCTGCCCTAATCGATCTAGCTTCACCACGTGCTGAACCGATTCCCATTAGCGCAGATCCAGCACCAGACATCACACTTTTTACATCAGCAAAATCTAAATTAATCAAACCAGGAGTAGTAATTAAATCGGTAATACCCTGCACGCCAGATAGTAAAACTTGATCTGCAGTTTTAAATGCTTCAAGTGCACTAATTGAACGATCAGAGATTGCTAGCAAGCGATCATTTGGAATAACAATTAATGTGTCAACCTCTGAGCGAAGATTCTCAATTCCTTCATCAGCTTGTGCGCTTCGTCGTTTACCTTCAAATGTAAATGGCTTTGTAACAACACCAACTGTTAGGGCACCTAAATCCTTTGCTACCTTTGCAACAATTGGCGCACCACCAGTGCCAGTTCCGCCACCTTCACCTGCTGTAATGAAAACCATATCCGCACCGCGCAGTACCTCTTCAATTTCATCAATGTGGTCAAGGGCTGCTTGCCGACCAATCTCTGGTGCAGCACCGGCTCCTAATCCTCTTGTTAATTTTCTACCAATATCTAATTTCACATCTGCATCTGACATTAGTAATGCTTGTGCATCTGTATTGATCGCAATAAATTCAACACCTTTTAAACCGACATCAATCATTCGGTTAACGGCATTAACGCCGCCGCCGCCGATACCAACAACTTTGATAACAGCTAAATAATTTTGCGGTGTTGCCACTTTGCGCCTCATCCCTAGCCCTAACCCTCAAGTTGAGAGTTAAAGTTAATGCTTTCCGATTAAGTAAAAGTAGGCACTAAGCGCTACTCAATCAAACACCGACACGATTTATATTGAGTCAAATATTTATCAAATTTTTACTAATTAAAATACCGACTCTGTCAGCTCTTTACAGATTCACCAGAAATCAACTGATAATTGGTGAAGATGGTTGCGATAAATCAACCTGCTTAATCTGCTGATTCTCTGGCAGTTTCAATAGGGCTTTGAGAACTGTCGATTTTTGGCCTACCTCCTGCGCTCTTCCCCAACTGATCCGAACTAAATTGGCATTAATTCGGGTATTCATGATGATAGATCCAGATTTTGAAACTGAGATCGACTCAAGTTCGGTCACAAGATAATTTAGATCTGCTGGTATTTGATTTAATAATTTTGCTACTGAGGAAAGATCTGCCTTGGTACTGCTTTGGGTGGTCACTTGTGGCAGTTTATTTTGCATTGCTATCTGGGTGGCTGAGGTAGGGGTGAAGATTGATCCGTAACTATCAAAATTAATTAGGGTATTTTGGGTCGAAGTAGATCTTGCGATAGCAACTCGCTCAATTACATTTATCTTAATCTGCTTACTAAACCAATTACGCGAGATATCTGCATCTTCAATCCAATCTAACTCAGTTAGAGATTGCTTAATCGCCCTTATATCTACTCTAGCCAGCTTGCTACCAACCTGTGGTTGCACACCTGACTGAATTAATTTGTTATTAATGATCAAATTTGCCTCACTACCTTGAATCGATACGGAGCTTACTGATAAAAATGAGGACCAACCCAATAGGTAGGCAGAGCCAGCTATTAGTAAGGTTGCCGATAATGTTATAGAGAGCCGCTTAAATTGCTTTCTTTTAATCACAAATTTCTACCAATTACCGATTTGCTAATGCCTGCAGGATTGGATCACCCAGCGAGCTAACATCCCCAGCACCGAGCGTAATAATTACATCGCCACTTTTAGCCATCATTGCGACCTCACTTACTACCTGCACCATTGAAGGTTCGAATTTTGCTTGATCACTCTTCATATCCTTAATAATTAGCAAGGAGGAAACGCCAGGAATTGGCTGCTCACTTGCTGCATAAACCTCTAGTAAAAAAGTGAAATCAGAGTTTGCTAACGCCTTTGCAAACTGATGGGAAAATACCGCGGTTCGTGAATAGCGATGTGGCTGAAATACCACTAAAACACGACCAGATTGGGCTAGGTTTTTAGCGGCGGTTAGCGTCACAGTGATCTCAGTTGGATGATGCCCGTAATCATCAATTACCTTAACTCCAGCAACCTCTCCCTTTAATTCAAATCGTCTTCTAGTTCCAGTAAAACTCTTTAAACCAGTGATTAATTTATCTTCTGTAATGCCCATTGCAGAGCCAGCGGCGAAGGCTGCTACCGCATTTAGCAGGTTATGTTTTCCAGCAACTGCCAAATTTAACTCCCCTATCTTGCGCCCAGTAATAGTAAGAGCTGCGGATGAGGTCGTCGGGGCTAGATTTATCCGGTCAATGCGAAAATCATTGTTGCTATCCTCACCATAAAGGAGAATCTTCAAATCTGATCTTTTAATCTGAGAAAGTAAGTGCTTAACCCCAGAATCATCACCACAAGCAACCAAGAAACCACCTGGTTTGATTGAATCGACAAATTGTTCAAATACTGCAAATACTGCTTCCTCATCTGCAAAGTGATCCACATGATCTAATTCAACATTGGTAATAATCGCCCCGCTTGGTTTATAAGCTAAGAATGAGCCATCAGATTCATCTGCCTCAGCTACAAATATTGAACCACTACCGCTATGAGCATTGGTACCAGCGTTATTAATAGTGCCACCAATAGCAAATGATGGGTCAGCACCAGCGGATTGCAATGCCACCGTCAACATTGCAGTAGTAGTGGTTTTTCCATGTGTGCCTGCAACTGCAACAGAGGTTGACTCTGACATCAACCAAGCCAATGCATTAGCCCGGGCCACCACTGGAATACCACCTTGCTTTGCTGCGACTAATTCAGGATTATTTTCAGTAATTGCTGCTGAGATAATCACCAACTGTGCATCTGCTAAATTCTCTTTTATATGTCCAACAAAAACCTTTGCACCAAGTGCTTTAAGTGAGGTCAATACTGGTGAATCAGTTTTATCTGAACCAGATACTGTAAATCCCTTAGCAAGCATTATTCGAGCGATGCCACTCATTCCGGCACCACCTAAGCCAATAAAGTGGATTTTAAGTTTTGCTAATTGCGCCAGTGTATAAATATCTGGTGAACTCATTTATTACCAACTTCATCAATAATGGCAGTTGCGATAATCTCACTTGCAGAAAACTCGCCAGCTTTTGGCCACTGGTAACTCTTGGCTTTGCCCCAGATCTCATCCCAATTACTAATCAACCAACTAGAATTAAATTTGTCATCAGCAATTACCATAGCTGCGCCAGCGCTTTGTAGATCAAGAGCATTTGTTGCCTGCTCGCCATTTCCAATTGGAAGCGGGATTAGGATTGCAAATTTTCTAACTGCAGAGAGTTCAGCGCAGGTGAGGGCGCCGCTGCGGGCAATTACTAAGTCGGCTGCATGGTATGCCGAAG
>CANKTS010000007.1:0-21722 GCA_947486485.1 Actinomycetota bacterium
AGACTGATGATCAGGTAACTATTGATTCAGCCCATGCCATTCAAAAACATGGGGTTGGTGTTAAGTGCGCAACTATCACTCCAGATGAGGCAAGAGTTAAAGAGTTTAATTTAAAGAAGATGTGGAAATCTCCAAACGGCACAATTCGCAATATCTTAGGTGGAGTAATTTTCCGTGAGCCAATTATCATTAAAAATGTTCCGCGTTTAGTACCACACTGGACTAAGCCAATTGTGATTGGCCGCCATGCATATGGTGATCAATATAAAGCTACAGATTTCCGAGTTCCTGGTGCTGGAAAGCTAACCGTTACCTTCACACCAGAGGATGGCTCAAAGCCAATGGAGTTTAATGTATTTGATTTCCCCTCCTCGGGTGTTGCCATGGCAATGTATAACTTAGATGATTCAATCCGAGACTTTGCTCGAGCATCATTTAATTATGGATTATTAAGGAAGTATCCTGTTTTTCTCTCGACTAAAAACACAATTTTAAAAGCATATGATGGTCGGTTTAAAGATATATTCGCTGAGGTTTTTGATAAAGAGTTTAAGGAAGAGTTTGCTAAAAATAAGTTGGAGTATGAACACCGTTTAATTGATGACATGGTAGCGACCTCACTTCGGTGGGAGGGTGGCTATATCTGGGCATGTAAAAATTATGATGGTGATGTTCAATCAGACACTGTTGCCCAAGGCTATGGATCACTCGGTCTTATGACCTCAGTATTACTCTCACCAGATGGTAAAACTGTTGAGGCCGAAGCCGCTCATGGCACAGTTACCCGTCACTTCCGAGATCACCAAGTAGGTAAAGCAACCTCAACAAATCCCATCGCATCAATATTTGCTTGGACACAAGGTTTGGCCCACCGAGCAAAGTTAGATAACACACCTAAGGTTGCAGAGTTTGCAAAAACACTTGAGCGAGTTTGTATTGAAACTGTAGAAAGTGGCAAGATGACAAAGGATCTTGCACTATTAATTAGCAAAGATGCACCCTGGCTTAATACCCAAGAGTTTCTAGCAGCTATTGATGATAATTTAAAGAAGGCAATGGCTTAAGTGTAAAAGTAAAAAGCCCCACTCAAATTGAGTGGGGCTTTTTTAATTAGTAATTAATTTATCCGCGCACCAGATGTTGCATCAAATAGGTGAACTACATCAGGGTTAACACCAACAGTTACTGTTTGACCAGCCTTAGGTGGATTTTTTGGATCCCATCTAATAATTATCTGACCAAGCTCCTCAGTTGTATTAGCAAACTTCAGCGCCTTATCTACTGGCTTGCCATAAACATAAGCATCAGAGCCAAGCTCTTCAACCACCTCAACTGCTACTTCAAAGCCAGTAGATGCTGGCGTTAAACCCTCTGGTCTAATTCCAACTGTGATAGCTGAGCCAGCAGAAGATGGAACAGCAATCCCAAGGTTTCCTAGCATCGCCTTTCCACCAGATACTGAGGCAGTTAATAAGTTCATCGCAGGGGATCCAATAAAGCCAGCTACGAAAACATTTTGTGGCTTTTCATAAAGATTTCTCGGAGTATCAACTTGTTGTAGCAAGCCATCTTTAAGAACTGCTACGCGATCTCCCATGGTCATTGCCTCAACCTGATCATGTGTTACATAAACAGTAGTAATTCCAAGACGGCGTTGTAGCGCTGCAATTTGAGTACGAGTTGCTACTCGAAGCTTTGCATCAAGGTTTGATAATGGCTCATCCATTAAGAAAACTTGTGGCTCACGAACAATTGCTCGTCCCATTGCAACCCGCTGGCGTTGACCACCAGATAGTGCCTTAGGTTTGCGATCTAAGTAATCCTCTAAATCTAATAATTTTGCGGCATCAAGTACGCGCTTATCGCGCTCTTCTTTTGAAACCCCAGCAATCTTTAAAGCAAAACCCATATTTTCAGCCACCGACATATGTGGGTAGAGAGCGTATGACTGAAAGACCATTGCAATATCACGATCTTTAGGTGCAACATTTGTTACATCTTTATCGCCGATATGAATTGATCCAGTATCAATCTCTTCAAGGCCGGCCAACATACGTAGTGATGTTGATTTACCGCAACCTGATGGTCCAACTAGTACAAGAAACTCACCATCATTAACAGTTAGATCTAATTTATCTACTGCCGGTTTGGTGGTTCCAGGATAGATTCGTGATGCCTGCTTGAATACAACTGAGGCCATGGTTAGCACTCCTTCTTCCGGGTAGGTACGTACCCGACGATCCGTTGGATGAAGGTCTCACGGTTGTGAGAGTTGGCAAAGGTTACGACAGAAAGGATGAAAAGGGGAAGTGGCGCGAGGTTAGGCGCTCACTTAGCGGTACTGGCTTATCCACAGTTATCATTGGATATATGGCTGATGGCGCTTTAAAAAGCATCGCAATCGTTTTAGCTTTGATTGGGGTGGGCGGAATCTTTGTTGCCGCAGAAATTGCTCTGATCTCACTGCGTGAGTCTCAAATCAAACAGATCGCAAGCATGGGAAAACGTGGCGCCCGAGTAGCTGCCTTAACTAAGCACCCAAATAGATTTTTAGCCGCTGCTCAAGTAGGAATAACTGTTTGTGGATTTTTATCAGCCGCCCTTGGTGCTGAACAGTTAGGACAATATGTAATTCCAAAGTTTGAGCAGTTGGGTATCTCAAGGGGTAGCAGTGAGATTTTATCTATTGTCGGTATCACCTTAGTGATTGCCTATATATCCTTAGTGTTTGGTGAGTTAGTACCAAAGCGGCTTGCCCTTTATAAGACTGAGGCAATTGCGCTCGCCTCCGCTGCAACAATTGATCGAATCGCAATCGTATTTAAACCAATTATTTGGCTAGTTTCTCACTCAACTGATTTGGTAATGAAACTATTTCGTATCAATACAAAAATACCTCGAAATCAGATTTCTGAAGCCGAGTTAATGGATTTAGTTAGTGGGCATGCAGATTTAACTAAAGAAGAGCGTGAAATTGTTACCGAGGTATTTAAATCTAGTGATCGATTAATTCATGAGGTAATGGTGCCAAGATCTGAGGTCGATTTTCTAGATGCATCATTGACTATTTCCCAAGCCAGAAAAATTGTAGTAAAACTCACCCATTCTCGCTATCCAGTTGTTCGAGGAAGTGGTGATGATGTAATTGGATTTTTGCATGCTAGAGATTTATTAGATCCAAAGTTAGATGATACTCAACTTACAATTATGGAGATCGTAAGAAATATAATGTTTTTACCTAGGACTAGTGGGGTATTGCAAGCATTAACTGAGATGCGTAGTAAGGGGCAGCATATTGCAATTGTGCTTGATAAAAATGGTGGTACAAATGGAATTATTACCCTTGAAAATTTAGTTGAATGTTTAATTGGACAGATTCAAGACGAATATGATGCTCATGAAGTAGCGCCACAATCTAAAGCTCAGGCTGGTAATATTGAAATTAATGGCCAAGTTTTACTTGCAGAGCTTCTAGAATCTAAGGGTATTTTGCTGCCAGCCGGCCCATATGAAACTGTGAGCGACTTTGTTACCCATTATTTAGGCCGAATTGCTCAAGTTAATGATGCAATTCGAATCAATGGGGCACGCTTTACAATTACTAGCATGAATGGCAAGCAGGTTGGCAAGTTATTACTTGCTAGAGATGATGTGAAGTGATGAGTAAAAAACGAGTTCTATCGGGCATTCAGCCAACCCATGATTCATTTCATCTTGGTAATTACCTTGGCGCCCTGAAGCAGTGGGTGGCGCTGCAGAAAGATAACGATGCTTTTTACTGCGTGGTTGATTTGCACGCTCTTACTGTAGAAACTGATCCAAAATTATTAGAAAGACGAACACTTTTATCGGCCGCACAATTAATTGCTATTGGTGTTGACCCAAAACAATGCACATTATTTATTCAATCTCATGTGCCAGCACATAATCAATTAGCCTGGGTACTTGAGTGCTTAACTGGCTTTGGCGAAGCAGGGCGTATGACACAATTTAAAGATAAATCACAAAAAGGTGGAAATGATCGTACTAATGTTGGATTGTTTACCTACCCAATTTTACAAGCGGCAGACATATTGTTATACCAAGCAGATTTTGTACCAGTAGGTGAGGATCAACGCCAGCACATTGAATTAACTAGAGATTTAGGACAAAGATTTAATAGTAAATACAAAGAGGTTTTCAATATTCCACAAGCTCAAATAATTAAATCACTTGCCAAAATAAATGATTTACAAGATCCAACTGCCAAGATGAGTAAATCTGCTAATTCCATGTCTGGCGTGATTGAGCTACTGGATTTACCTGAGGTAACAATGAAGAAGTTTAAATCCTCAGTAACTGATGCAGGTAAAGAGGTTAAGTATGATGAGAAAGAAAAAGCAGGTATTTCAAATCTTCTAACTATTCATTCTGCATTCTCTGGTAAATCAATTAAAGATATTGAAAGTGAGTTTGCTGGCAAAGGATATGGAGATTTTAAAACTCAAGTTGCAGAGATTGTTGTTGCCGCTCTAGATCCAATTCGTAAACGAACTGAAGAGTTGATGGGTGATCAAGGTGAACTACTTAGAATCTTAAAAAGTGGAGCAGATAAAGCAAATGAGGTTGCTAGCAAAACACTAGCTGATGTTTATGCTGCTCTAGGTCTGATCAAAAATGGCTAAACGATTTACAGCATTACTTATCGCAATTTTTTTAACCACCACACTACTTTCTCCATCAACCCAAGCAGCGGGCATAAAGATTGCCATCGCCTATGAGGCTGGGGGCAAAGGTGATAACGGAATTAATGATCTTGCATCATTAGGGCTAGAAAGAGCGATAAAAAAGAATAATCTCTCCCGCCTTGATGTAAGAGAGCAGATCACCGATGGCACATTAGGGGATCGAATTACTAGAGTTAGATTTCTAGCAAAAAATAAGTATCAATTAATTATTTGTGTCGGCGCAGGTTATGCTGACACAGTCAGGCGAATCTCAGTTGAGTTTCCTAACACCCAATTTGCAATAATTGATGATCAATCTGTGGCTATGACCAATGTTTCAAACCTCTCATTTGCAACTGAGGAGGGTATATATCTAGCTGCAGCCGCCCTCGCGTTGGCAAGTAAAAGCGGAAAGATTGGATTTATCGGTGATAAATCTGAGGTAAGTACAGTTAATTATGCCCAGGTATTTTCTAAAGGAGCGGTAGCTGCAAATTCAAAGATTAAGGTGAGTAGTAAATTACTTGATGAATCAGTTGCTGATGAGGTTAAGACTCAGATTGCATCCGGAGCTGATCAAATATTTTCAACTTGGGCAAGGACAGATGAGGTTATCTCTACCATCGCCGCCAGTAATGGCAATGGTAAAAAGGTATTAATCTCTGGACTTCTTCCTGATCAGTACTTTCTAAACTTTCCGATTGGCAAAAAGAATCAATATTTAATAGTTAGTAAGAGGTTTGATTTAGCGGTTGAACAGGTGATTTCAACTGAGATTGCAGGAAAAAGCATGTTAGATATCTTAGATAGTAAGAAAGGCATCTATGGCCACCGTTACAACCTTAAAGATGGCGGTCTATTGGTAAAGCTAGTTAGCGGATCGGTCTTACCAGCAAAAATTCTTACAATTTCTGCAGGAATAAAGGCTGGGAAGGTTAAAAACTTTAAACCCTAAAGTTAGGCTTTAATCTAATCTAAAGAAATCGTAATAATTCAGATTGAGTGCCTTTTAACTATCAAGGTATCTGCCCGCTAGAGTCACCCTACGATTACCCAAACCTTTTGGGTCCTAAGTCCTTGGGAGGGATTTTGAAAAAATCATATAAAGTAATTGTGGCTATAGCAGCCGCTTCATTAGTTACATCTGTAGCAGTTGCTCCAGCAAATGCTGCAACAAAACAGAAGGTTTGCGTAGCGCTAGATACTGGCGGTATTAATGATAAGTCATTTAATCAGACCTCTTGGGCAGGTGCTACCGCCTCTAAGAAAAAGGGATGGGCATCAACTGTTGAGTACTTACCAGCATCATCACCTTCTGAGTACGGTCCAAATATCAAGAAGTTTGTTGATAAGAAATGTACATTAATTCTTGGCATTGGCTTTGCAGTTGCTGACGCAATTATTGCTTCCGCAGAAGCAAACCCATCAATTAAGTACGCAATCGTTGACCATGATGGTTTAAAGAATTTCTCAACTAAGATCCCAAATGTAAAGGGATTAACTTTCAATACAAATGAGAACTCATTTCTTGCTGGTTTCCTAGCAGCTGGATACTCAAAGACAAACGTAGTTGCAACTTACGGCGGAGCACCATATCCAACAGTTACAATCTTTATGGATGGCTTTGCTAAAGGTGTTGCGTACTACAACGACATCCATGGTAAATCTGTAAAGGTTCTTGGTTGGGATCCTGCTAAACCAAGCGCTGGAACAATGGTTGGAGATTTTTCTAGCACTAATAAAGCGCTTTCAATCTCACAAAACTTCGAACTACAAGGTGCAGATGTAATTTTCCCTGTAGCCGGTGGTTTAGGAGCAACAACTGCTGATAACAGTTTGAAATCTGGCAAGTCTGTAACAATCGGAGTTGACGCAGATTTCCACTTTACTGCACCTCAATATGACAAGGTCATTTTGATATCAGTACTTAAGGGATTGAGTGAATCCGTACAAGCTGCTGTTAAAGAAGCTTATGACGGCAAGTTCACAAACGCGCTATACGTTGGAACACTAAAGAATAAGGGTGTTGGTTTATCACCGTTTTATTCTCCAATGAAGGCATCTATCTCACCTAAATTAATGAGTGAGTTAAAAGATCTTCAAACTAACGTAGCGAATGGATATATCTCTGCTAAGTAATTGATCGACTAATTGATGGTCGATCGGTAAGATCGCTGGGTGAGTTAAGAAATTAACTCACCCAGTTTTATTTTAATTTACTTGAATTGAGGAATAAGTGTCACTGGAGTTAAGAGCAATCACTAAAACTTTTGGTGATTTAACTGCCAATGATTCAATAAATCTTAAAGTTGCAAAAGGTGAAATCCATGCCATCTTAGGTGAAAATGGTGCCGGCAAATCAACTCTAATGAATATTGTTTATGGATTGTTACAAGCAGATTCTGGAAGTATTTGGGTAGATGGAAATGAAGTAAAGATAAATGAGCCATCTGATGCGCTTAATGTTGGTATTGGTATGGTTCATCAGCACTTTATGTTGGTCCCTGTCTTTACTGTTGCTGAAAATATTGTATTAGGGCATGAAACTTCAAAGCGAGGATTACTTTCGCTAACAGAAGCAAAAGAGCAAATAAATAAAATTGCCACTGAATTTAAGTTTGAGATAAATCCTGATGATTTAATTGAAAATTTACCAGTAGGAGTTCAGCAACGAGTAGAAATAATTCGAGCTTTAATGTATGAAGCTAAGGTATTAATTTTAGATGAGCCAACCGCAGTCTTAACTCCACAAGAGACCGATGAATTACTTAATATGATGAAAATTCTCAAAGCTAAAGGTACATCGATAATATTCATTACCCATAAACTTCGGGAAGTTAAAGCGGTAGCTGATCAAATAACAATTATTAGATTGGGAAAAGTAGTAGGTACTGCAACCCCTTCTACAACACAAGAAGAGCTTGCCAACTTAATGGTGGGACGCCCAGTTGATTTAACTCCAAATCGCTCAATTTCTACTACAGGAGCAAATGTTTTAAGTGTTACTAATTTAAATATTTATGATTTTGCAGGACGTGCAATTTTAAAGAACTTAAACCTAGATATTAAAGCCGGTGAGATACTGGCGATAGCTGGTGTGCAAGGTAATGGACAAACTGAATTAGTTCGGGCAATTATGAACTTAGGGGAGAATATAACTGGCTCTGTTAAGTTAGAAGGTGTTGAAATATTAGGCAAGTCAGTTAATCAGACCTTAAATTCAGGTATTGCTTACATCCCAGAATCTCGCGAAGTAGATGGCCTAATTGGGAGTTTTACAATTGCTGAAAATTTAATACTTGATACTCATGATACAAAACCATTTGCGAGTTTAGGGCAACTATCCGCTACTGATATTGCAAGCAATGCAACAGCGCTTAAGAAAGAGTTTGATATCAGAGCTCAAAGCATTTTTGATACCGCGAATTCCCTCTCCGGTGGAAATAAACAGAAAGTCGTTTTAGCTCGTGAATTATCTAGAACCGTTAAGTTAGTTATAGCAGCTCAGCCAACTAGAGGACTTGATGTTGGATCAATTGAATTTGTGCATGAGCGCTTACTGGCAGAGCGAAATGCTGGGCGTGCAGTATTACTTATTAGCACTGAGCTTGATGAAGTTACTGCGCTGGCTGATCGAATTGCAGTTATTTATAAGGGTGAAATCTTAGGAGTAGTTGATTCAAGTGTTGCTAGAGAAAAGCTTGGTTTGATGATGGCAGGTATAAAGTAAATGGTTAAAATCGAAAAAATTAAGAACAATATATTGTTACCAATTTTCGCTTTTATTTTTGCGTTTTTTATTGGGGGTTTAATAATTGTATTTTCTGACCCCGAGGTAATGAGTAATATTAAATCCCCAGGTAAATTTTTAACTTCTGCGGGTGCAAAAATCGGTAACTCATACTTAGCTGTTTTTCAAGGTTCAATTTATGATATCAATCTGGCTAGAGGAGAATCCTTCTTTAAAGGTTTTTATCCTTTATCAGAAACTATTGTCACAGCCACACCATTAATACTTACTGGACTTGCAGTTACATTAGCCTTCAGATCTGGTTTATTTAATATAGGCGCGCAGGGACAATTTATTTTTGGTGCAATCGGCGCCTCTTATGTTGGCTTTCACTTTGACCTGCCACCAGTAATTCATCCGATCGCCTCAATTCTAGCTGGCGTCTTTCTTGCAGGAATCTATGGTGGCATTGTTGGTTTATTAAAAGCTAAAACTGGTGCACATGAAGTAATTGTTACAATTATGCTCAACTATATTGCTGGATTTTTTATTCTTTGGTTGCTAAAGACAACATTTTTTCTACGCCCGGGTCGAATTGATCCAATAGCCCCAGAGGTTAGTGAGAATTCCAGATTGCCCCTATTGTTAGGAAAAGATTTACGAATTCATGCAGGAATATTTATTGCTTTACTTGCTGCATTACTTGTTTGGTGGCTACTAACAAAGAGCACTTTAGGGTTTAAATTTAGAGCGGTAGGATCTAATTCAAATGCTGCAAGATCTGCCGGTATTTCAATCCCATTTGTAACAACTTTAACTATGGTCTTATGTGGTGCACTTGCTGGGCTAGGGGGCGCTGTACACGTTCTTGGTACTGAGTATGCATTAACAAGTGGAATAGGCGGCTCACTTGGTTTTGATGCAATTACTGTCGCATTACTGGGTAGAGCAGCCCCACTAGGCACTGTCGTAGCTGCATTTTTATTCGCGGCTTTGCGAACAGGTGGTGTCACACTTCAATCTAATACCGGTACCCCAGCAGAAATAATCCAGGTTATACAGGCATTAATTGTTTTATTTATTGCAGCTCCAGCGCTTATAAAAGGTATTTTCCGATTAAAAAATACTTCAACAGAGAAAACATTAACTGCCAAAGGCTGGAATGGCTGATGAATAACCTAACCGTTCAACAACGTCGCCAGCTTCGTGGCTTAATTACTATGTTTGTTTTAACGTTATTCGGGGCGTATGTTTTTTACTTTAATTCTGAGAAAACTGAACCAATTACATTTGGATTTATTGTTGGCGATGAGTGGAAGCTTATAAAAGAGTGGGTTATCGCTTCAAAAACAGGTGCAGGAATATTTCTGTCACTATCTGTAATTGGAGTAGTAGTTGGATATTTACAACTCAGATCAAAGCGCACTCTTAGCCTTTCCAGTTTTATCTTTGGTTTTAGCTTTACTATGGCATTTCTTTGCTGGGCAGCTAGCGGTAAATTTATTCCATTCACTGGCTTATTGCAGGGTGCGCTCATGCTTTCAGTGCCCTTAATTTTTGGATCAATGTCTGGTTTGCTTTGTGAAAAATCAGGCGTAATTAATATAGCTATAGAAGGGCAATTACTTGCCGCAGCTTTCGTATCAGGTATTGTCGCAAGCTTAACTAAGAGTTCAATTTGGGGGCTAGTAGTAGCACCATTTGCTGGTGCATTGATTTCTTTATTGCTTGCAGTATTTGCCATTAAATACGCAGTTGATCAGGTAATTATTGGCTTTGTCATAAACGTGCTAGTAATTGGATTTACTGGATTTATTTATACAGAGCTATTAATCCCTTATGAAGCAACTTGGAATACTGGGCCAAGTTTCTCAGCGATAGCAATTCCGATACTTTCTAAGATTCCAATTATTGGGCCAGTACTCTTTAATCAGACAATCATTATTTATTTTATGTATTTGATAGTAATCGCAATTCAGATTGCATTATTTAAGTCAAGGTGGGGGCTACGAACAAGAGCAATCGGTGAGATGCCTATTGCAGCTGATTCTGTAGGAATTAATGTGAATAGATTGCGATTTTGGAATGTGATAGTAGCTGGATTTATTGCCGGTATTGGTGGCGCATATTTCACAGTTGGCTCTGTAGGTGGGTTCACTAAGCAAATGACTGCTGGTGCAGGTTTTATTGCACTTGCAGGTTTAATCTTTGGAAAGTGGACGCCAAAGGGTGCGGTAATTGCGGAGCTATTCTTTGGCTTTGCCGATAACTTACAAGGCACATTAACCATCATTGGCGTACCGATTCCATCAGAATTTATGTTGATGGTTCCGTATGTAGCAACAATTATTGCTGTATCAGGGGTAGTTGGGCGTGTACGCGCTCCTGCTGCAGATGGAATCCCATATACCCGCGGTAATAAATAGTTATTTTTGTAGGAGAATTACCCCATGGAAATAAATTGGGATCAGCTGCATCAGGCCGCAAAAGAAGTTATGAAGAATGCATATGCGCCATACTCAAAATTTAAAGTAGGAGTCGCAGGTTTAGTCTCTGATGGTCGAATTGTTGTTGGCTGTAATAGTGAGAACGCAAGTTATGGTGTTGGGTTATGTGCTGAGTGTGGATTAGTTTCCTCTTTAACTGCAACAGGCGGCGGCCGATTAATTGCGGTTGTTTGCGTTGATGGCAATGGAGAGTACTTATCTCCATGCGGAAGATGTCGTCAATTACTGTTTGAGCATGGTGGTAATGAGATGTTATTTATGACACCAGATGGACCAAAACCTTTTTCAACATTGCTACCTTGGGCGTTTGGCCCTGAGGATCTGAAATAAATGAGTGAAAGATTTGCAGCGGTAGAGATAATTTCAGCAAAGCGTGACAAGCAAGAGTTAAGTAATGATCAAATCGACTGGGTAGTAGATGCATACACTCGTGGAATAATTGCTGATGAACAGATGTCAGCTTTGCTAATGGCAATATATTTGAATGGAATGAATAATAAAGAGATCTCTCGCTGGACCGATGCAATGATTGCAAGCGGTGAAAAAATGAGCTGGTCAATGTTAGACCGACCAACAGTTGATAAACATTCAACTGGTGGTGTTGGTGACAAAATTACTTTGCCACTTGCGCCATTAGTTGCAGCCTGTGGTGCAGCTGTTCCACAACTATCTGGCCGTGGTCTTGGTCATACCGGTGGCACATTAGATAAGTTGGAATCAATTAAAGGCTGGAAAGCAAACCTTTCTAATAATGAGATGTTAAAGGTAATTCAAGAGTGTGGGGCGGTAATTTGTGCAGCTGGCGCTGGCCTTGCCCCTGCTGATAAAAAACTTTATGCACTCCGCGATGTAACTGGAACAGTCGAAGCAATTCCATTAATTGCATCTTCTATTATGAGTAAAAAAATTGCAGAAGGAACAAGTGCTTTAGTTCTTGATGTTAAAACTGGCTCTGGTGCTTTTATGACTGATCCAAAGGATGCAGCTTTGCTTGCTAGGACAATGGTGGATTTAGGAAAACGTGCCGGTGTTACTACTAGAGCGCTAGTCACCGCGATGGATATCCCATTGGGTTTAACTGTTGGAAATGCTTTAGAGATTAGAGAAACTCTTGAGGTGCTATCTGGTGGTGGACCTAGTGATGTTGTTGAACTTACGCTAATACTTGCTAATGAGATGCTGGATGCAGTTGGAATTAAGCCAAAGGTTGATCCAGCTACTGTATTAAAAAATGGAATGGCAATGGATGTTTGGCGCAAGATGATTAAGGCTCAAGGCGGCGACAATGATTCTCCCCTACCAGTTGCTAAGGAAAAGTTAGAAATTAAAGCAAATACTTCTGGAAAGTTATTAACTTTAGATGCAATGAAGGTTGGCGTAGCAGCATGGCGACTTGGTGCAGGTCGTCAAAAACAAGGTGAAGTTTTACAACTTGGCGCAGGTATTGAGATTCATGCAAAACCAGGAGATATTGTTAAGGAAGGTCAAAGTATTTTAACTTTACATACTGATGAATCGGCCAGATTTGATCGAGCAAAAGAGGCTTTAGTTGGTGCATTTTCAATTGGTGACCAAAATGATCCAGTAAAGCGATTACCATTAGTAATTGAACGAATTGAGGGATAAGTGTCACTTACAAATACGCCAACAGATGATCAGATAAAGCGAGTTCCAAAGGCGCTTTTACATGATCATTTAGATGGTGGCTTACGCCCACAAACAATTATTGAGCTTGCTCAAAAAATTGGTTATAAAAAGCTGCCAACAGACGATTCAAAGAAATTAGCAGAGTGGTTTGAAGAGTCCTGTAATTCACACTCACTAGTTCGCTACCTTGAGACCTTTGCCCACACAATTGCGGTGATGCAAACAAAAGAAGCAATCATTCAAGTAGCCCGGGAGTGCGCAATTGATTTAGCAAGAGATGGCGTGGTCTATGCCGAGGTAAGGGGAGCACCTGAATTATTTACTGAAGCAGGATTAACTCTTGACCAGGTAGTTGAGGCAACTACTGAAGGCTATAACCAAGGAATGGCAGAGGCTGCAAAAGAGGGTAAGAAAATAAGAGTTGAATCACTTTTATGTGGAATGCGACAAAATAATAGATCTCAAGAGGCTGCCGCTGCTGTAATTAAATATCGAAATAAAGGTGTGGTTGGCTTTGATATTGCAGGTCCTGAAGATGGTTTTCCACCAACTAATCAATTAGATACTTTTGAATACTTAAGAAAAGAAAACGCCCACTTCACGATTCATGCTGGTGAAGCTTATGGTTTGCCATCTATTTGGGAGGCAATTCAAATCTGTGGCGCTGAAAGATTAGGCCACGGTGTTCGAATTATTGATGATATTGATTTTTCAGGCAGCACTCCAAAACTTGGTCCCCTTGCCTCTTATGTTCGCGACCGACGTATTCCACTTGAGCTTTGTCCCACATCTAATCTTCAAACAGGTGCTGCTAAAACATACGCAGAACATCCAATTGGCAAGTTAGCCAAACTTCGCTTTCGGGTAACACTTAATACCGATAATCGCCTAATGAGTAATACATCTATGACACATGAGATGAGTCAATGTGTTAAATCATTTGATTGGAAGTTTGCTGATCTGCAACGAGTAACCGTTAATGCATTGAAGAGTTCATTTATTGCCTTTGAGGAACGGCTTGAAATAATTGAAAAGATTGTAAAACCGGCATACACAGCAATATCTGCTGAATAAGTTTAAAGACCTATTGGGTGCCAGACTGTTTTTTGTTCCATAAAACTTAAAATACGCTCTGGGTTGTTAGTAGGGGCAAATCTAAATACTCGCTTTAGATTATCTGCGCCAACTAGCTTTAATTCCTCTTCCTGCTTTTTAGAAAGCCCAGCAACATCAACACCATCTATCTCCATATGAGAAGCTACCCAAGGGGCTAACTCAGCAGTTTTACCCGTTAATATATTTACAACTCCTCCAGGGATATCACTTGTGGCAAGTGCTTCACTTAAAGTAATTGCTGGAAGTGGGTAACTCTCACTAGCTATTAATACTGCGGTATTACCAGCTGCAAGTACTGGGGCTAATGTTCTAACTGCGCCAAGAAGTGATGGTTTACTTTCAGCAAATATCGCTACAACACCAAGTGGTTCAGGTGTTGTGAAGTTATAAAACGGACCTGATACTTGGTTAAGTGAGCCAGTAACAGAAGATAATTTGTCACACCATCCTGAATACCAAACCCAGGTATCAATTGCCTCAGCCACCTGAATCTTTGCAGCCTTATTACTTACTCCCTCAAGTGCACATATCTCATCGACAAATTGTTCACTACGGCCCTGCATAATCTCAGCGATGCGATACAAAATTTGGCCACGATTAAACGCAGTTGCATTTGCCCAACCAGATTGAGCGGCTTTAGCTGCCACTACAGAATCCCGTAAATCTTTTCTAGATGCCATGGCAGGGTTTGCAATAAATTTCTTATTAGCACCCTTTATTTCATAAACTCGACCAGATTCACTCCTTGGGAATGCACCAGCTATAAATAACTTATATGTTTTATTGATATCTAATCGACTCATTTGCTTGCCTTCGCATCTGAGGCTAAGTAACCGGCAAGTCCATGTCGACCGCCTTCACGTCCCCAACCAGACTCTTTATAACCACCAAATGGGCTAGCTGGGTCAAATTTATTAAAGGTATTAGCCCAGATAACTCCAGCCTTTAATTGCTTAGCTGCCCATAAAATCTTTGCACCCTTATCACTCCAAATTCCGGCAGACAATCCATACATACTGTTGTTTGCCTTTTCAATTCCTTCAGCAGGAGTTCTAAAGGTGAGTACAGATAAAACCGGTCCAAATATTTCATCTCTTGCAATTCGATGTGATTGAGAGACTCCAGTAAATATTGTTGGCGGATACCAATAACCTTTTGTTGGTAATTTGCACTCAGGTGACCATCGGTTAGCACCTTCGGCATCGCCAGTATTTGAAATCTCATGAATTCTCTTTAATTGCTCCTTAGAGTTAATTGCACCAAGATCGGTATTTTTATCCATTGGATCACCTACTCGAATTAAGCTCATCCGCTTCTTTAATTTTTCAATAACCTCATCAGATACATTTTCCTGGATAAGTAGGCGTGAGCCAGCACAACAAACATGTCCCTGGTTAAAGAAAATGCCATTAACAATTCCCTCAACCGCTTCATCTATTGCCGCATCTTCAAAGACAATATTGGCAGCCTTGCCGCCCAACTCTAAGGTTGCACTCTTCTTAGTTGCAGAAATTGAACGTGCGATTGCTTTACCCACCTCAGTTGAGCCAGTGAATGCTATTTTGTTTATATCTGGATGGTTTACTAAGGCAGCACCAGTTATGCCATCACCGGTAACAATATTTACTACACCATCTGGCAAACCCGCTTGTTGGCAAACTTGGGCAAATAATAATGCGGTAAGCGGGGTTGTCTCTGCCGGCTTTAATACAACAGTATTACCTGCTGCTAATGCTGGCGCAATTTTCCATGCAAGCATTAGTAATGGAAAGTTCCAAGGAATTATCTGACCAACTACTCCAAGTGGTTTTGGTTTATTACCAACGCCGGCATACTCTAATTTATCTGCCCAACCTGCGTGATAGAAAAAATGGGCTGCAGCAAGTGGAATATCAGTATCACGGGACTCTCTAATCGGCTTGCCATTATCTAATGTCTCAACAACTGCAAACTCTCTAGCTCTCTCCTGCAAAATACGAGCTATCCGATATAGATACTTGCCACGCTCTTTAGCTGGCAACTTTGACCAAACCTTAGTAAATGCTGATCTAGCACTTTTAACCGCTAAATCAATATCTAATTTATCGGCATATCCAACCTTAGATAGTAGCTCCTCAGTTGCTGGGTTAATTGTGCTAAAACTCTTTCCCTTTTTAGGTTCCACAAACTTGCCACCAATAAATAATCCATATGATGATGCAATATTTGCGATCGCCTTAGACTCAGGTGCGTTGGCGTACTCAAAGTCGCTCATAACACCACCTAATCTATCGTTACGTAATTAGCACTAGCGTAGTGCCCAGTACGTAACTTCATTCGCTGCATTAATAAATCATTTAAAAGCGCACTTGCACCGATTCTAAATAGGGATGGCTTAAGCCACTCTGGCCCTGCTGTCTCATTTACTAAGACCAACTGCTTTATTGCATCCTTAGTAGTTCTAATTCCTCCTGCTGGCTTTACGCCAATTCTGGTACCAGTCAGTGTGAAGTAATCTCTAACCGCCTCCAGCATCACCAAAACTACTGGAGCAGTAGCAGCAGGTGCGACCTTGCCGGTACTTGTCTTAATAAAATCAGCACCCGCAAGCATTGCAAGGTAAGAAGCTTTTCTAACATTGTCATATGTAACTAACTCACCAGTTTCTAAAATTACCTTTAAGTGAGCTTTATTTCCGCATAGCTCTTTAATAATTTTAATTTGATCAAAAACCTCACCTAGTTGACCAGATAGAAATGCACCTCGATCAATCACCATATCAATTTCATTAGCACCAGCATCAATAGCATCTTGAGTATCTAACTTTTTAACGTTAAGAGATGCTCTACCAGATGGAAAAGCGGTCGCAACCGCTGCAACTGCAACTTCACCGCCGCCAATTGAATTTAATTCGGTACGAGCAATCTTTACCATGTCATTGTAAACACAGATTGCGCCAACTGAAGGAACTGTTAAGTCAGTTGGATCTGGGCGAACTGCTTTTGCACAAAGTGCTTTAACTTTTCCGGCAGAGTCAGCACCTTCTAAAGTTGTTAGATCAACCATGCTAATTGCCATATCAATTGCCCAAGCTTTACTTGTTGTTTTAATACTCCTAGTAGCAAGCATCGATGCTCTTGCCTCTGCACCAACCTGATCAACAGGGGGTAGTTCAGATAAAAACTTTTTTAATGAGCTCTCACTACCATCGACAATCATGAGAGTACTTTAGTCAATGCCTGCTTAATTTGCGAGATCAATAAATTAGCCTCAGATTTACTATTACAAACAACCTCGATATAACACTTTAACTTTGGTTCAGTGCCGCTAGGTCTAATAATTACTCTGATCTCACCGGCATACTTCATTCGAATTCCAGGTGTTGGCATAGTTTTAGAGGAATTTAAATCCTCAACTGATTGCAAGGCAAAGCCGGATAACTCTTTAGGTGGATTCTTACTTATCTTACTAATCAGGCTATCAATTTCGGCTGAATCAGCAAATCGGATAGAAATTTGATCTGTAACATGAAAACCAAACTCATTACCGATGCTTTGGAGGTAATCATTAAGTGAAGTGCCAGATTGCTTTAACTCACTAACTAATTGAGTAAGTAGTAATGCTGCGCTAATTCCGTCCTTATCATTTACAAACTCTGGATCTACGCAGTAGCCAAGAGCCTCTTCATATCCATAACCTAAGTTTTCAACTTTAGAGATCCACTTAAAGCCAGTTAAAGTTTCGTAAAATTTGACACCATTTTTCTCTGCAATCTTGGCTAATAATGAGGATGAGACAAGTGAGTTAGCAAATGCTTTACCAGTAACCTTATTATTTTCAATAAGATATTTACCAAGAATTACTCCTACCTCATCACCACGTAGCATTCGCCAGCCACTCTCTGGGTCATTTACTGCAACAGCGCATCTATCTGCATCAGGATCATTTGCAATTACTAAATCAGCATTATGTTTTTTTGCGTACTCAATTGCTAAATCAATTACTCCAGACTCCTCTGGATTTGGAAATGCAGTAGTAGGAAAATTAGGATCTGGTTCATTTTGCTCACTCACAAGAATTAGGTCATTAAAGCCAGCTTTTTTAAATACTGATAAAAAGGTCTCGGCCCCTACCCCGTGGAGTGCGGTATAAACAATCTTTAACTTACCTGCATCTGTAGATAATCTTGTAACCGATGAGATGTAGTCAGAGATTACCGATTCATTGACAGTTTCAAATGAGCTTGATCGATTAGGTGCGAGATCAGCTTTTGATATCTCATCAGAGATCATCTGGTCAACGGGTGAGGTAATTTGAGAACCCCGGTAATTAACACCTAAAACCGTGCCACCTAAATAAACCTTATAACCATTATCTGTTGCTGGGTTATGGCTAGCAGTAACCATAATCCCAACATCTGTCTTTAATTTATTAACCGCAAAGGCTAAAACTGGGGTAGGCAGCATTCTTGGTAGCACATAAGTTTTTATTCCACTTCCAGCAAATATCTCAGCACTATCTTGCGCAAACTCCTTTGATCCATGGCGGGCATCTCTACCAATTACAACTGAGGTTAAATTATTTTTCTTCATAAATGAAACAATGCCAGCTGCTGTTCTACTAACAACTGCGCGATTCATGCAAGAAGGTCCAGGACCTACTGGACCTCTTAATCCAGCAGTACCAAATTGTAAAAAGCCATTAAAGCAGCGGTTTAAATCCTTTTCATTATTCTCTGCCAACCACTTACTTAACTGTTCTGAAGTTTTCTTATCTGGATCATTTTTAATCCACTCTTGAATCTCAAGACGCAGCTGATCTGAGATCACAGCTTAGGCAACACCTTTGCTAAGAGATTTCCCATGCGATCAGCAGCAGCTTTTCCAGCAGCAATTACCTCAGCATGATTTAACTTCTCACCAGTTACACCAGCTGCAGCATTTGTTACAAGAGATATTGCAAGAATCTGTGCACCAAGAGCATGAGCAGCAATAGCCTCTGGCACCGTTGACATACCAACTAGATCTGCACCCATTGTGCGCATCATCTTAATCTCTGCTGGAGTTTCATATGAAGGTCCACGCCAGTGCACATAAACACCTTCGGCAAGTGATGGATCTTCTGTCTTTACTAACTCACGTAGTCGCTTGCTATAAAGATCGGTTAGATCAACAAAATCTGCGCCAATTAAAGGAGAAGCAGCAGTTAATGAGATGTGGTCTTTAATTAGAACTGGTTGGCCTACTTTGTAATCAGTATTAATACCACCACAGGCATTTGTTAGAACAATTGTCCTACAACCTGCTTTAACTGCAGTTCTAACTGCATGAGCAACTGGCTCCATACCTAATCCTTCATAAAAATGAGTTCTACCTAAGAAAACTAATGCATTTATAGAGTTTGCTAATTTATATGACCTAACTTTGCCACCATGGCCTAAAACAGTAGGAGCTGGAAATCCGGGCAGATCAGTAACTGCAAATTCATGTTCTGCGTTTCCAAGTGCATCAGCAGCTGAGATCCAACCTGAGCCCATAACCAAAGCCACATCATGTTTTTCAACACCAGTTATCTTTGCGATTACTTTTGCTGCAGCTTCTGCAGTGCCAATTGGGTCTTTATAAAGATCGCTCATAAGCCAAACTTATCCTAAATAATTACTTATTTTTTAGTTCTGGCCAACTATATCCAAGTGAAATGATCATCTTTCGCAGTAGCGGCAGGGATAAGCCAATAATTCCACTTGGATCACCCTCAATATTTGTAATGAAGGGTGCACTTAATCCATCTAATGTAAAACCACCTGCTACATGCAATGGTTCACCAGAGTCAACATAATCAATTATTTCTTCCTCGCTCATCTGCGCAAATTGCACCTTAGCTGTAGATCTTTCACTTAACTCAATACCTTGCTTTAAATCTATTAAACAATGACCTGTATGTAAATAACCAAATTGCCCACTTAACTGCCTACATCTAACAATTGCACTCTCTCTATTTCCAGGCTTACCAAGTGACTTATGATCAAACTCAAATGTTGAATCACATCCGAGAATTAATGAATCAGCAGGTGCCTTATCTTTTACGGTATGAGCTTTTAAAATAGCTAAGGCAATAACAAGTTCGGCAGGAGATAGTGATAACAACTCTTGTGCCTCTTCATCAACACCACTGACCATAACCTTTGGTTTAATTCCAGAACTCTCAAGAAGCCGCAATCTTGATGTTGAGGAGGAGGCGAGAATTATTTGAACCATTATGCAGGTAACCTTATTACATGACATTCCCGATTGTTGGCCTAATTACAGGTGACTGGGCGAGGGCAGTTTATGAAAATGAGGGGCGCAAACTTGGGGTAGGAATTAAATTTGGGTCAAGTGATATCAGTCCAGATCAATTAATTGAGTTTTCTAAAGATTGCCAACTGCTCTGTATAGAGCCAGATCTTCTTGCAATCTCGACCATTAAGACAGTTGAGCGCTCTGGAGTACGAATATATCCATCTAGTAAAACCTTGGAACAACTGTCGTTAATTGAGAAAACTCCAGTAACTGGTGATTGTTTTTCAATTCTAATCGCAAGATCTGCTCATAATCAGATTGCATGTTGGCCAGCAACTTTAGTAACTAATAATTTAACAATCACTCCACCACCTGGAGTAAGTAATGATCAACTAGAGCAAATACAACTTTCAGCGTTTAAGTTAGTAGGTGAGATTGGCTTAGTTGGAGCATTTGAATTATTAGTCGATGCTGCAGATTACAAAAAATTAGTTAAAATCAATTGGTTAACTCCACTTGCCCAATATTGGAGCCAGATTGGTTCAGTAACAAATTACTTTGAGCAGTATTTACGAGCAGTTTTAGATTTACCATTAGGAAGTACAAATGCATTTGAAAACTTTGTAATTACAGGAAAGTTAATAACTGATGAGGCAAGTGATGATTATCGCCCATACCTACATCTGATGGCACGTAATCCAGATTTAAAGTTTGACCAATCTAGTAAGCAGGTGGGTATAGCTGGTAATAATATAGAGAAATTACTAACTGAAATTATTCATGCACAGCAGTACTACAGCGGCGAGATAGATGAGTAATTAAACGCGCTTCTTATACTCAATCGCAGGGCATCGATTCATAACTGTAAGTAAACCGGCATCTTTTGCTTTAGAAACTGCAGCAGCATCTATTACATCTAACTGCAACCAAACACCCTTTGCACCAATTGCAATTGCTTCATCCACCACATTGCCAGCTAAATCAGAGTTAACAAATATATCCACTACATCTATAGATACTGGAATATCTGAGAGTTTTGCATAACCTTTCTGACCATGCACGCTCTCTGCCTTTGGATGAACTGGAATTACAGTATGACCTTGCTCAATTAATAGCTTTGCAACACCATATGCTGCACGCTCTGAATTATTACTTAAGCCAACTACCGCCCAAGTTTTTAAGGCAAGTGATTGATCTATTTGATCACTCATTATTTGCTCGGCCTAGTGCCCTAAATTTCCAACCAGCACTTAGCCAGCTGGTGCGATCTAATGCATTTCGGCCATCGATCATGATGGCACTTTTTACTAATGATTTTGCCTTAACTGGATCAATCTCTCGATAAATCTTCCACTCAGTTAAGTGTAAAACTATTTCAGCATCTTTAAGTGTGTTATCAATATCTTCTGCAAATTTTAAAGCAGGAAAGCGCTTCTGCGCATTTGCTATTGCCTTTGGGTCATGAACAGTAACTACTGCACCTGCTGCTTGAATTTGGGCAGCAATATCAAGTGCTGGAGAGTCGCGTACATCATCACTATCTGGTTTAAATGCTGCTCCTAAAATTCCTACCCTTTTGCCTTGTAAATTATCTGATAAATCTTTTCTTACCAACTCAATAATTCTTTGTCTTGCTCTTAGATTTATTGCATCAACCTCTTTTAGGAATTCAACCGCTTGGCTAGCACCTAACTCCTCAGCCCTTGCCATAAATGCTCGAATATCTTTAGGAAGACATCCGCCACCAAAACCAATA
>CANKTS010000008.1:0-21245 GCA_947486485.1 Actinomycetota bacterium
CAACGGTTATCGGCAGAGGATGCAGTTCGGGAGATTAAATCTGTTAAAGAGATCCCAGTAATCAGTGATCTAGTAGATGATTACTTCAATGGAGACATTTCAGCTTTAAATTCAATTCAAGTACGCCAGCCTGGCTCTACCTTCTATCAATCTGTTTGGAAGGCGATGCGTAAGATTCCAGTTGGTAAAACATGGTCATATGCAGATTTAGCAAAACGATCTGGCTCTGCAGATGCAGTCAGAGCAACTGGTACAGCCTGTAGTAGTAATTTAATTGCAGCGATAATTCCATGTCATCGAATTGTAAAAAGTGGTGGTGCTTTAGGTAATTATGCTTATGGAGTTGAGGTTAAGCAGTGGCTATTAAGACACGAGGGCGCGCTGCAGTAATTGCGGCAATATTTGATTTACCTCTTCAACATCACCATCAGTTAAATCTAAGTGTGTTACCAGACGCAAATACTTTGGACCAAGGGCACCAGCGAGTATCCCTTTTTCTTTGAGCTGATTAGAAAGTTCAGAGGCAGAGATCTTAAGTGTTGCTAATTCTAAGCCAACAATATTTGTATCAACAGTTGCTGGATCTATAACCTTTGGAGCAACCGCTGCAACAGCAGATGCAATTGATTTTGCTCTCACATGATCAACTTTAAGTAGTGGCAGATTGTTATCTAATGCGTAATGTCCAGCAGCGGCCACTATTCCAGCCTGTCTCATGCCACCGCCATACCGCTTGCGCCATTGCCGTGCCTTGGCCACCCGCTCTTTTGAGGCAATCATTAAAGATCCAACTGGAGCACCTAACCCTTTGGAAAGACAGACACTTAGAGTGTCAAAGTATTTTCCATACTCTATAAGTTCAACTCCACTTGCAATATGGGCATTCCAAATTCTAGCTCCATCTAAATGCAAAGCGATCCCAAGTTTTTCACTCTCTTCTCGCAGCTTCTTGATCTCACTAATTGGTTGAATCGTGCCACCACCAAAGTTATGTGTATTTTCAACTGCAATTGCAGTTGTTGAAACTAGATAGGGACCAGAATCTGGTCTTGCAATATTAATTGCATCATCAGCAGATAGTAATCCGCGAGATGCTAACCAAGTTCTAGTTGTTATGCCGCTAAATACTGCCCCAGCTCCTAACTCTGCTCGAACAATATGTGAGTTGGTTTCAGTAATTAATTCTTCACCCGGGGCGACTAACATTCGAATTGCTAATTGATTTGCGAGGGAGCCACTTGGACAAAACAAAGCAGCTTCCTTACCAAATAACTTGGCAACTCTCTCCTCTAATGAGTTAATAGTTGGATCTTCACCATAAACATCATCACCAACTAGAGCTTTTGCCATTGCTTCACGCATTCCATCAGATGGCTTAGTAACCGTGTCAGACCTGAGATCTATTAATTGCGAGTTAGCCATGGGCCAATGTTCCCACATCAGGCTTACGAGCGTCAGACCAAATTACCATTCCCATGGCAATCATTACCAGCGCTCCACCTGAGATTAATCTCAATGTGAGGGGGTCGTTATCAAAGTAAAGTCCAAAAAATAGTGCAAAAGGTGTTTCCATGGCGAGTAGCACTCCAGCCATAGTCGCACTCATTACAGATTGAGCTTTCGTTTGAATAAGAAAGCCGAGAAATGTTGCAAAAAAAGCAGTGTATAAAATTGAGTTCCAAACAGCCGAATCAGGTGGCACTTGGTAGCCATTCCTTAAGGAGAATAAAGAAAAAATAAGACCGGAGATAATAATTTGGATCAATGTTAGTGCATAAGAATTTTTGCCATCACTCCACTCACCAAGTGCAATAATTTGGCCAGCAAACAAGATTGCTGAGATTAATACTAAAATTTCACCAATTCCAACTGAAATTCCATTGTATGAAATTAGGTATAGGCCAACTGTTGCTACAAAAACTGCTAGCCACTGGATTTTAAAAATACGGCGCTTAAGTAAAATCCAAGAAATCAGTGGTGTAAAAATTAGATAGAGTCCAGTTATAAATCCGGTATTTGAGACTGTAGTTTGGGTAAGTCCAAAGGTTTGGAAGATAAACCCACTGCATAATAATAATCCAGCCAAACAAGCACGGATAACAAATTTTCTATTCAATCCCATTAAAGCTTTAGGTTTATAAATAAACATAAATAAGGCTGCCAAGGCGAATCGGGTAGCTAAAAATGAGTAAACATCCTGTTTTACAAGGGAGTCTTTCATAACTAAAAATGCCCCACCCCAACAAGCAGTGGTTGCCAAGAGACCTAGGTAGAGGAGTACTTTTATTTTCATAATTTATCCCGCATTTTTTTCAGCATAGCAACTTCACTGCCATGTTCTGGCTCAGCACCTGGTGTCTCTAAGATCATAGGAGCATTTAAAACTACAGGATGGGCGACTAGCTCTGCAAATGGTTTAGTGCCAATTTCACCCTTACCGATATTTTGATGCCTATCTTTTAAGTTACCACAAATATCCATTGAATCATTTACATGGATTAATTTAATTCTATCAATCCCAACAATCTTTACTAAAAGATCCAAAGTCTCCTTCATCCCTCCCGGTTTTTTAATGTCATGACCGGCGGCAAAAACATGGCAAGTATCAAGGCAGACGCCAACTTTTGGGTGCCACTGGAGAGCTTCAAAGTATTTTGTTAAGTCATCTAATTTTTTAACTAGTGATTGACCTTGGCCTGCGGTTGGTTCAAGTAGCAGCCAGGGATCATCATCAGTTAAGTTATCAAGAATCGGCATGACACCCTCATGAATTTGCTTCCACGCCTGATCAACATGTGTTTCATCTACTGCAGAGCCGGTATGAACAACAACACCATGAGCGCCAATCTCTCGACCACGTTTTAAGGAGTAGGCAGTGGCCGCAAGTGAGTTTTCATAAGTAGAAAGTGTGGGAGACCCTAAATTAATTAAAAATGATGCATGCACATAAGGTTTAATGTCATGCTCCTTAGTTTTTCCTTTAAATGCATCATCCATTGCAGGATTTGGCGTCGATGTGGCCCATGTTCTAGGGCTGGATGCAAATACTTGAATAGCCTCAGCTTTAATTGTTAGTGCGTACTCAATAGATCTGGTGGCCATACCGCCCGAGGTTGGAACATGTGCACCAATTCTGATTGAACTCTTAGCACTTGCCATTCGGCGAGCCTACCTGAGAGTTGAGAAACCTTTTCTATCGCAGAGTTAAAGTAATAATTGCGCCCTGCTTAACCTTTGTGCCGATGGCAGGGGAGATGTTATTCACCTTACCTGAGCCAGTGGTTTTTGCTCTTAACCCTAAATTCTCAAGGTCTAAGGTTGCATCATTTTTTGTTTTTCCTAATATGTTTGGCACAAATACAAACTCTGGGCCCTTAGAGACAGCCAACTCAATTTTGCTTCCCTTTCCAATAGAGTCAGAGTTTTCTGGTGATTGAGAGATAACTTGGCCTTTAAATATATTTTCACTAAATTGGTAAGTTACATTAACATCAAAGCCAGCATCAGTTAATTCAGATAATGCTTGCTCACCTCCTTTTCCAATATAGGAGGTGAGTCTAATTTGTTCAATTCCTTTACTGACAAAGATATTTACTATAGTTTTTCGCTTAACTAGCACGCCATTTTTTGGTTCTGTGGCAATAACAAATCCACTCCCAATATTCATATCAAATCTCTCATCTATTTCGCCAACTGTTAATCCAATCTCCGCTAATTTTTGGGAGGCTACATCTGGAGTTAATCCAGTCAGTAATAGAATTTCAATTCGCTCTTGTCCTTTAGAGATTATTAAGCCAACCTTTCCGGTAGGTGAAATCTTGCCACCACCACCTGGCTTGCTAGAAATAATCTTTCCCTTAGGTATGTCCTCACTAAATATCTCACCTGCGATCTCATAACTTATTTTCAGAGATTTTAAGGCAAATTTTGCCTCACTTTGTGTCATACCAACTAATGAGGGCACAGTAATTTTGCCAATGCCCGATAACCTATAACCACCAAAAATAAGTGCTAGCAGCATAAGCAAAGCAATAATTCGATTTCGTTTAACCCTTCTAGATGCCTTACGACGTTTAGTACCAGATGAGTTTTCTGTCTTATTTGTCAGGTTAGATTTATTTGAATTTAATTGTGAAGTTTTTTCTTTTAATCCAGCAAATGGTGATCCGATAGAGATTTTGTTGCGTTTATTTGGTTTTTTACTAATAGCTGGCGGTAGATCAAGCTCTAGACTCATCTGCCTACGTTTAGGATCCATCTGCATCTGAATCTCTCTTAGCTTATTGAGTAGATCATCAGCATTTTTAGGGCGCTGATCAGGGTTTGGTGAAGTTGCTAAGTAGATTAACTCTGCTATTGAAGCCGGCGTATCACCCCTAATGCTTTGTACATTTGGGATTCGATCATTTACGTGCCTATACGCAATTTGAATTGGTGTTTCTCCGTCATATGGTTTAGTACCAGTTAGCATTTCAAATAAAACAATTCCAACCGCATAGATATCACTCCTAGCATCAGATATACCGCGCTGAACCTGCTCTGGTGATAAGTATGAAACGCTGCCTAAGACGACACTAGATTCGACTGTCATGGTCTGACCAACTGCATCATTTCTCGCTAATCCAAAATCAGCAACCTTTACTCTGCCATCTTTAGAGATCAGAATATTCTCAGGCTTTATATCACGGTGGATTATTCCAATTTTATGAGCTGCTGCCAACGCACTTAGCACAGGAGTTATTAATTGAAATACTTGCTCAATTGGTAATGCACCTTGTTCATTTAAATAATCACGCAATGTACTTCCTTCAACCAACTCCATTACTAGAAATACTGCAGGAGGTCCGCCCTCATTCCATCCCTGGTCTTGAATAGAGACAATGTTTGGATGAGATAGCGCAGCCGTTGCTTTAGCTTCTTTAATAAATCGGGATACAAATGCTTCATCATTAGCAAGGTGAGAGTGCATTATCTTTACTGCAACCGGTCGGTCTAATCGAGTATCCACGCCAGCGTAGATTGTTGCCATTCCACCAGAGGCGATCATTCGCTGCAATAGGTATCTGCTATCAATTAGCTCACCAGTTAAATCAGACACAGTTAAAGTTTAGAGAACTACTCTTAAAATTTGAGTTTAAGGCGCGCCATTCAGGGTGTAATCCGCAGCATTCTCACTTAATTCTGCGGCAAAATGATTATTTTGATCAATTAAAAATTTATTCATCTGATGGCGCACTCCTTCACCATCACGGACGATAACCCGCTCAAACCCAATCTGTGGATCACAGTTAATCCAAATTATTTTTTCTAAATAATTACGGAAGCCCCTTTGACCCGAACCTACTCCTTCTAAGATCAAATACTTTGATTGCCCAAGCTGCTTTTTAAGATCAAATCTATTTAAGTGCCAATTAAAAATTTGATAACTTACCGGTAGACCTTGTGCAAATGGCATAAGAATCTGCGATGTAACTCGCGCGGTCATTTTTGCCGAGAATGGATCATTCCAGCCGTCGTAAAAATCATCCATGTGTGCCACCTGGGAATCATTAAGGTCATGAGAAAGTTGTGTAGCAAGTGTTGTTTTACCAGAACCAGCCACACCATCTATTGAAATGATGATGGGCTGATTAGACTTTATCGAAGATAGAGCAGCAAGAATCTGCTGGTAACTTAACTGTTTTTTAACTTTGTTGACTCCCTATCCCAACGGATCCATCCCCAAATAGCGATGAAGGTAAAGATTAAATATAAAAATCCAGTCAGATATAACTTTCCATTAAAGTATTGATATGTGTATGCCGCATCAACTATCAACCAAATTGGCCAGGCTTCAAATCTTTGCCAAACCATAAGAAGTTGAGCAACTACACTTCCAACAAAGCCAAATGCTTCAATGGCTGAGGAGGTAGCTCCAATGCTGGTTAAAACTGGCCAAAGCGCAAATGATGCAATAGTCAGAACGGTAATTATATATAGCCGTTCTTTGTTATTTGATTTTTGTGGCTTCGCACCTTTCGGCCCCCAACCAAACCAACCCCAAACTCCGCCAGCAATAAAAATAAATTGCAGGCTAGCACTTGCGTAGTAGGCAGATTGAAAAAATAAAACTGCGTATAACAAACTACCAATACTCCACCATGGCCAGGTTACGCGAGGGCCAAGCACCCCCAAGACCACACCAATTAACGATGTAAGGAAAGCGATTATTTCTAAAATAGACATAAGGAGATCCTTTCCAATTCGCATTACCGAACTGGTCAACCGGTCGGCCTGAATTTCAGGCCCTCTCAGCTAAATTTCTTAGCTCCCGTGTTGAAATCATACCGCAGGTGTTGGGAAAAAAAATTGTCTATAGTGACCGTGTGCTTAAGTTTAGTTATGTGGCAATGCTCATGTTTACGATAGCTGGTTCATTCTGGCTTGAGATCTTTTTAAAAATAGGTGTACTCCGACGTATCAAGCGGGTTGCTATGAGCATATTTCCAGTTGCAATATTTTTTTTAATCTGGGATGCCTACGCAATTTCACAAGGTCATTGGTACTTTGATAGTAAGCAAATTTTGGGAATATTTGGCCCATTTGGTATTCCACTTGAAGAGTTTTTATTTTTTACTATAGTGCCAATGGCAGCAATTATGACAATTGAAGGTGTTAGAACAGTTAAAAAACACTGGAAGGTGGGGGATGAGTAATGGTTTACTCAGATATTGCAATCTTTGCACTTTTATTTGCCGTTTTCTTTGACTTATTTGGGATTAAAACTCAATTACTTACTAAGGAAGTTTTTTGGACAAGTTATGCAATTATCTTGCCCTTCCAATTAGTAACTAATTGGTGGCTCACCTCCCGTAATATTGTTATGTATAACCCAGATGCGATTATGGGTATCAGGGTTGCATCCGCCCCACTTGAAGATCTTTTATTTGGCTTTGCTCTTGTACTTTGCGTTATGGCGATGTGGGTTTACTGGGGCGGTAAGGGAGTACAGAAAAAGTGATTATCTAGATTTTCTTGCCCGCAAATATGCTGGCAGTGCAACCTTTACTCTTCGCAGAGTGGATGTTTTAGCGCGCTTAGTAAATATTTCATAATTAATTTTTTCTACCTCATCAACAATTCCGCAGTAGAGCTCACTAGCAGCCTCGATACACGACCTGCTATCTGTACTTAATAACTTAATACCAATATCTGACTCTTCTTTTAATATTCTAACCCTTCTAATCTGCTCCTTTAATGCACTTTTAATTTGTGGTGTAACAATTCGATTCTCCAACATTTCCCTAGTTACGCCATGTGCTTGTAACTCTTTAATTGGCAGGTATATCCGGCCACGATCTAAATCTTCACCTACATCACGAATAAAGTTTGCAAGTTGAAAAGCGATACCAAGTTTTTCAGCTGCAATATTTGCCTCCTTAATGTCCGTCTCAGAGGTTGTTCCTAATACAGCAACCATTTGCAAGCCAATTACTGCGGCAGAGCCGTAAACATACTCCTGTAAATCTTCATATGAGTGATATTCAGTAATTGTTAAATCCATTTTCATGGAATTAAGAAATGCTTCAATGTGAGCTATCGGAATATTAAATCGCTTTACCGTATCTACTAATGCGCTACCGATATGGTCCTTACTTTTCCCTGATTTAATATCGGCTAATACACCATCGCCCCATTTTTTTAGGGAATTAGCTTTTTCTTCTTCAGTTTGTATCGATGCAAGGTCATCAACAATTTCATCTGCATATCGAGCAAAACCATAAAGTGCATGTACAAATGGTCGTTTTGCTGGTGGTAGCAACAAAGTCGCTAGGTAATACGTTTTTCCATGAAGTGAGTTAAGCCGCTTACATTCAAGATAGGAGGCGCGCAGATCTGGATCCATAATTCCAGCCGCAGTTAGCTCATCCATCTAGTGATTTACTATTTAACTGGTCCAACAATACGTTCAGCGGCAAGGCGGCCGGAGATTAAAACCATTGGTACACCAACTCCTGGTTGGGTTCCAGATCCTGCAAAAACTACATTTTCATAACCCTTTGCTAAATTTCTTGGCCGAAACGGTCCGGTTTGGAAGAAGGTATGTGCGCTAGCAAATGGTGCACCTTGCGCCATTCCCTGATCCTGCCAATCAAGGGGTGTAGTTAGATGCTCAACCTCAATGCCATCACCAAAGCCGTTATAACCACGATCTTCTAATGCTTTGATCATCTCATCACGGTATTTTGGTCCAATTTTTTTCCAGTCGATATCTGCACTTAAGTTTGGTGTAGGAAATAATACGTAATAAGAGGTTTTTCCAGCAGGTGCCAGTGAGGCATCATCTTTAGATGGCACAGTTACTAAAATACTTGGGTCACTCATTAATGTTTTTTTCTTGATTAACTCATCAAATACACCATCCCATGATTTGCCAAAATGGATATTGTGATGAGCAAGGTGGTTATAACTCTTATTTGAGCCAATAAGCAAAGTTGCGCAAGAGGGTGAGTATTTAAGCCGTTTCACTGATAATGGCTGCTTACCTAACAAGTCTCGCCAAGCAACTGGTAGATCTGGATTTAGTACCACAACATCGCAAGTAATCCGTTCACCATTTTCGGTAATTACTGCAGTTGCTCTGCCATTTTGCTTTTCAACTGAGGTAACTGTTGTGTTGTATTTAAATGTCACGCCATGTTTTTCAGCTGCTCCGGCTAAGGCACGTGGTACAGCATGCATCCCACCTTTTGGAAAGAAGACGCCGTTTACTGAGTCCATATAGGCAATGACTGCATAGATTGCAAGTGCTTGTTGTGGGCTGACGCCAGCATACATCGCCTGAAAGGAGTAAACCTTTTGTGTTCTTGGGTCTTTCAAAAATTGATTAACCTTTGGAGCTAATCTGCGAAATCCACCTAGCGCAATAAGGCGGGCTAGGTTTGGTGTCAACAAGTTAAATGGTGAGTCAATATTGCGATCAATAAAATCATTCATTTCATACTTATAAAGTTTGGTCACAAATTCAACATATCTGCCGTAACCAGCCGCCTCTTCATTACTAATACTTTTTGCGATCTCCTCTTTCATTTGGTTTGTATCAGCATGCACGTCAAGTTGAGAACCATCATCATAAAAAGCACGGTATAACGGTTTTAGTGGAACAAGATCAAGCCAATCTTTGATATCCTCACCAACACATGCCAAGGCATCTGCAATTAAATCTGGCATAGTTAAAACAGATGGACCAGTATCAAAGGCGAACCCACCTTTTTTTAATAAACCGTTTCGCCCACCGGGTACTGACTCTCTTTCAACCACAGTCACTTTTCTGCCAGCGCCAGCTAATCTCAAGGCAGCACTTAGTCCAGCAAGACCTGCGCCAACTACAACTACATGATCAGTCGGGCCTTTAACTTTTGCTGGCATTATTAAATCTTTCTATTAGTTGCAATATCTGCTAACTCAGTTAGCAAAGCTTTGCCAACAGTGCTAATTTCATCATGAGTTAGGGCAGATAGTGAAGTATTTGTTAGATCTTCAATCATGGATTCAATGTGAGCCTGAGCACCTGTCTCTACAATTATTGATTGCAGCGTAGATACTTGTTGATTGGTGAGGTTTGGATCACCAAAATTTTGGGATAACTCTTTCAGTTGCACTGGGCTAGCCCGTTCCATAGTGACTGCCATTAATGCAGTTCGCTTACCTTCCCGCAGGTCATCACCAGCTGGTTTACCAGTTACGACTGGGTCTCCAAATATTCCCAGCAGGTCATCTCTGAGTTGAAAGGCCTGACCAAGTGGTACGCCATAATTTGTGTAGGCAGTAATCAAGTTAGTAGAAGCCCCACCAAGACTGGCACCAAAATGAAGTGGCCGTTCAATTGTGTACTTACCAGATTTATACCGAGCAACTTTAAGCGATCGCTCAACGCTTTGTGTCCCCAATGCTTGTTCATATACATCCAAATACTGCCCAGCCATTAACTCAACTCGCATCTCATCATAAATCGGTAAGGATTTAATCAACTGATCACTAGCAAGACCAGCTTTATGAAGCATTTGTGCAGACCATATTAAAGCTAAGTCACCTAATAAAATTGCTGAAGAGATACCAAATTGAGCCGCAGAGCCAACTAGTTTTTTTTCTTGGTGCATATTTTCAAATGATTTATGAATTGATGGGGCACCGCGTCTGGTATCTGAACCATCCATTACATCATCATGAATTAGCGCACAAACATGGATTAATTCTAAAGATGCAAATGCCCTGATCAACTCTTTAGTGGGTTTGGTGCCAGTACCAATTACTCCAGCATAAGCAAAGATTGGCCGCAAGCGCTTGCCACTTTCAAGCAGAAATTTTTCAATACCGCCACTGACCGGATCTAACTCACTGCCAATTTTTGCTAAATATTTATTCTCACCTTGGACAAACTCAGTAAGTGCCTGATTTATCTCAGAGCGCATAGAGTTCAGATCGCTTTTTGCAGAAAAACTCACGGCGTAACGGTACCCTGCCTGCTATGAGCAATTATCGACGGAGCACCACCTTCTCCCTTGAGTTCTTCCCGCCTAAAGATGAGGCGGGTGAGAGTCGCCTTTGGTTGGCGCTGACTCAGCTGCAATCGCTAGCGCCTGATTTTGTCTCAGTTACCTATGGCGCAGGTGGCTCAACTCGAGATCGCACGATTAAAGTTACAAAAGAGATAACAGCACGCACATCTATTCCAACTGTTGCCCACCTAACCTGTGTTGGATCTACCAAAGCAGAGTTGATTGAGATTTTAAATCAATATAAAGAAGCTGGCATTAAAAGTATTTTAGCTCTACGAGGAGATCCAGTAGGTGGACCTAGATCTGATTGGCAGGGGATTGCTGGTGGATTTGATCATGCTGATCAATTAGTAGAGCTGGCGGTCCAGCTAGGTGGCTTTGAAGTTGGAGTTGCAGCATTTCCCGATGGGCATCCGGCATCTGGCTCTAATTTAAATGCAGATATTGATGTGTTAATACGTAAAGAAGAGTTAGGTGCAAGTTTTGCTACGACTCAATTTTTCTTTGAAGTTGATAAATGGCAAATGCTAGTTGAACAGTTAGCAAAGCGTGGTTCAAGTTTACCAATAATTGCGGGCATTCTGCCGATCACTAATATAACTCAATTAACAAGAATGGTTGAGCTAAGTGGTACCCAACTTTCGCCAGCAATCTTAAAGCGTTTTGACAAAGTTGGTGAAAATTCAGCAGAAGTTAAAAAAATTGGTATTGAGATTGCGACCGAGTTAGGAGAGAATTTAATTTCACTAAAGGCGCCAGGTATTCACTTCTACACTATGAATTCTGCCGAATCTACAGTTGCAATTGCGAAGAATTTAGGATTAGTAAAATAATGAAGCGCGAGGATTTTTTTACCACTTGGAGCAGCTCTCATGGAGGAGCGGAGATATCTGGCATAGTCAAAGCCTGGCTTAGTATCTCCTACCTAATCGTAAAGCCTCTGATAAAGATTCGAATTAGTCCTAATAGCTTGACTTCACTTGGATTATTTTTTGGTGCATTACTTTACTTGAATGCTAAATCTATATGGGCCCCTGTTTTATTGGTTCTCTCATTAACTTGTGATGGAGTTGATGGCACTCTTGCAATAGTCTCTGGTAAGTCATCAAAATGGGGCGCAGTGTTGGACTCATTAGTTGATCGGATAACTGAGGTGTTCTGGGTGCTGGCTCTATATAAAATTGGCGCTGATCTATATTTGCTTATCGCGGTAGCGGTATTTGCGTTACTTCAAGAGTATTTAAGAGCCAGAGCGGCTGGGTTAGGTTTAGCTGAGCTTGGCATAGTTACCTTTGCTGAGCGTCCAGTGAGGGCATCATTTATATTTGTTTCACTTATAGCCTGGCAACTAAAGATGCCAATTATAAATCAGATAACCTTACTTTGGTTATTTTTACAGGTTGTTAGCTTCATGATGGTGAGTAAATTTACTTACCAACATCTTAACTAAGCCTTACCAATCGCATTTGCCACAATTTCTGCGCTGATACCAACTAATGGCAGGCCACCACCTGGATGAGATGAGCCACCAACACAAAATAATCCCGATATTTTTGAACGATTACGTGCTCGCAAAAATGCCGATGCGGCAGAGTTGCTAGAAGTTCCGTAAATAGAACCTCCAGGTGCCATAGCGTAGTTTTCTAGATCTGCCGGAGTTCTAACTTTAAGAAAATCTAATCTGGCAGAAACATTTAACCCTAGTTGATCAAGCTTATTAATTATTTTTTTAGCATATTGATCACTATTCTTACTCCAATCCCATCCACCTGATATTTGGTGACGTGGAGCGTTAACTAGGACAAACCAGGATTCTTTATTTGCTGCATTGGTCATAGATGCATCCTTAGGGGCACAGATATAAATGGTTGGATCACTTACTGGTACTTGTTTTGAAAAGATCTGATCAAACTCGGCATCATAATCTTTTGGAAAGTAAACATTATGGTGACTCAGCTTGACCTCTGCACCTTTTGAATTATCTAGCCCTAATAATAGTGAAAATCCAGCCAAAGATTTTGTAGCGTACTTTAACTTCCGGCGCTCACCCCTTGCAGCAGTAACTTTCGGCTCGATTAACTTATTATAAAGATATTCTGCATCAGAGTTTGAAACAATTATATCTGCTTCAATTTGTCTACCATCTGCTATTTTTATTCCAGTTACTTTATTATTGGCAACTAAAACTTGGCTAACTAGGGTGTTAAATTCAAATTTAACACCTAAATCTATACATCTTTGTTCGATTGCAACCGCAAGTTGACCCACTCCACCTTTTATATGCCAAGCACCAAAGGTTGATTCAATAAATGCAATAGTTAGTAATACAGCTGGCGCACTTCTTGGATCACTTCCGGCGTAGGTAGCGTAGCGATCTATGATCATCTGTAAGTGTGGATCTATTTTCTTTTGTTTAGTTAATTTTCGAAGGGATGTAAAAGGTGAGATTTCTTTGATATCTCTAATTAAGTTTTTTCGCTTAAGTAAAGGCCAGATCGAAGTAAGTTCAGATTCCACAAATGGCCCTCTTGAAACCTCCCACATACGTTCAGATCTAGTGATCAATGCTTTCCATTGGTCACTTGCAGCTCTACCAAAAGATTTTTCAATCTCAATATAAGTATTTGGATTTGAAAGATTGGGGAATGTTACTGATTTCCCATCACTGAAATTATAAGTAAAGGCAGGATCTACTGGCTCTAGCTCAAGAATATGTTCAATTCGCTTGCCAGTTTTTAAAAATAGGTCGCGATAAACTGCGGGCAGAGTCAGTAGCGATGGACCAGTATCAAATCCATAATCACCAAACCATTCGGTTCGACATTTACCCCCAGCACGATCAGAGTTTTCATAGATCGTTACATTGTGGCCGGATTTAGCGAGTCTGGCAGCAGCGCTCATGCCACCTATTCCAGCACCAATAACTGCAATCTTGGCCATTTATGAAACCGGCCGATCTCGCCATACAAGTGCGCCAGTTAACTTACCTATCCAAGAGTAAATAATTAGCACAACTAAAAATAAGATAGCTAGTGGATGTAATACTGATGTATTGGGAAGTGAGCCAGTTCTAATTGATGCAATAACTCTGCTTAAGACTATTAGTGTAAATGAGAGTAAACCAATCTCTGAACCCTGTAAAGCGCCAATAATTGGTACTACACCAGTAATCACCAATATGAATATAGCAATACCAGAACCAGTAATTCCACCAAATGCTTTCCAAAGGGATTTTCGATAACCGTAGATTAACTCTTTAGCAGATTTATACATCTGGCAACTTGCAACTCTACTTGCTTCGGCAACACCACCAGAAAATCCAGAGTCAATTAATTGTCGAGCCAACATAAGATCATCGAGTACCTCTGCCTTTACAGAGGCATGACCACCCGCTGCCTGGTATACCGATCTTTTAACAATAAAGAACTGACCATTTGCAACTACCATTGATTTAATCTTAAGTTTTTGAGCAATTGCTAGTGGCACCGAAGCTAGCCATGACCACTGCAGAAGCGGTTGGAATAATCTCTGTACAAATCCAATAGTAATTTGCTTTGGGTAGGGGCAGATAAAATCCCACTTATCCATAGCAGTTATCGCAGAAGCTATTGCATTCTCCTCTAATCTAACATCGGCATCCATAAAAACTAAGTAATCACCCCTACTGTTATCTGCCAACTGTTGGCACGCCCATAATTTACCAAGCCACAGATGTGGCAGTGGTTGCCCAGGTAAAACCCTAATATTTGAAAACTTAGTCAGCTCACTCTCGGTTTTATCAGTTGAGTGATCATTTAAAACTACTATCTCAAAATCATTAAGGCCTCTTTGCTTTAATAGTGAAGATATTGAGCCAGATACATTGCTCTCTTCATTTCTCATAGGCACAAGTATTGATACTGATCGAGTAATCTCAGATGCCTTATCTTTTACAACCCGCATAGTTAAGCTATTTAGTAGGACAAGTGCTAGCGCTAAGCTAGATAAGAAAAAGGAGAGCTCCATCAAGAATTAACAGGAGGACCATATCGGAGTAAAAATACATATGGAAGCAATACCAATCCAAAAACTAGTCCGCCGATTAATGCTGTGCCGGCTCTATCAAAGAAGAATAGATTACCTACAACACCGGAGAACCAATTCCACATAAGGAAAAAATCTGGCACGGTAGTGCTTGTCCCCACTCTTCGTCGATCCAGATGTAATAACTTATTTAAGATTGCCATTAATCCCATTCCAGCTAGCAACCAACCAATCGGATTAGAGATAGGTATCTCTGGTTGCAGTGGCACATGTGAGCCAGTAAATTCCCATTTCCACCTGCCATCAGCAACCATCAATGAGTCTATAAATAAATCCCAAGCCATCATGGCGATACCACCGTATAGAAAAACCCAATTTTTAGTGATCTTTCTAGCTGCAATAAGTAATGGGTGGGCAATCATTACCCAGGCAAATGGCACAACTAGTGGTACTCCATAAATTTGATAACCTAAAGATCCAGAGTATTCATAACTACCAAATGGCCAACCAGATCTCATACCAATTTGCTCAATGGCTAAAGCGTATGAAAGAGTTACAGATAGAAAAATTAATGTGTAGGTACTTCCATAAGCAAGTAAAGCATGGAGTGACATAGCAGCAGCCGCCCAATAAATAGTAGATATTGTTACAAGTCGAAGTGGCTCACCAGATATAAGCGGGTAAGAAATTTGCAGAATTATCGTGACTGCTGTAATAAAATAAAGTAAAGATATTTTCCAAGGCGCAATCGCACTGCGCCCACTTCGCCTAGGGTAGAACTGACGTAACGACATGGGTTTATTCTGCCGTATTACGCAAGCACTCCTTGCTCCTCGATTACGGCGAAGCGGGCGAATAACTCCTCGGAGTACCACTTATTCTCAGCGGTAGCTTTAATTGCTTGAGCGTGAGCCTGGCCCTTGTATGCAAAATCTCGGAGTGCGGCGGCATTTTCCCAAAGTGAAAATGTTCCTTGTAGTCCAACAGGAGCCTCACCAATACCAATTGCGTTTAGTAAACCTGGTGATTGATGCAGGCTTGCTGTAACTGGCGGAACTGCTCGCCAAAATATTAAGTTTTTTCGCCAAACAATCCGGGCTCTAGTAATAGCTGCAATTTTGCCACTCCAATCAAATTTTTCAACATCAAATGGTTGCTGTTTTGACCATAATCCATGAGATGAAATTGGTTTTAATATTGCTCGGTACTGATTAACGCAAATACTTTGCCAACCTTTAATTACCTTAGAGCCTTCAAGATCTTTAAGACAATCCTGCCTTATGGTCAGCACAACCCCCCAACGGAATTGGTCAGCATCTTTTGGAGTAAAACTCTCACCCTTACCAGTACCAAGTAACTTTATAAATGAAACTCCAGGTAATCTGCTGAGTAAAATTCGGTTAGTAGCCATAAAAATTATTGCAAGCGGCAAATAAATCTTTCGAATACGCCAAAAATAGGCGACAGTGATCATGTTGGCCGGCTCCATATAGCGCTAAGATTACCTCCTGATGATAAATCTAGCCGCAAGTGGGTTTGCACAAAAAATTGTAGAAAGTGATGTCATCGTGCTTGATGTTAGAACAGCAGCAGAATTTAATGAGAGCCATCTCTCAAATTCGGTAAATATCGATGTACTTGGAGATTATTTCTCTGCTGATGTGGCGGCTTTGGATAAAGCAAAAAGTTATGCCATTTACTGCCGCTCTGGTAAGCGCTCAGTAGATGCCTCACAAGCAATGGATCAGATGGGCTTTAGCGCTACCTTTAACTTAACTGGCGGAATTATCGAATGGATTGATTCAGGCAGGGATGTTGTTAGTAATTAATTTTTAAATAAAGTTGGAATTAAATCCTCTACCAACTTTTTAATCTCATCTCGAATAGGTCTAACATGCACAATACCTTGACCAGCTGGATCATCTAGTGGCCAATCTAAATACCGCTTACCTGGGAAGAATGGACAAGCATCACCGCACCCCATAGTTATAACCACATCTGATTGTTCAACCGCTAAGGTGGTTAAAACCTTTGGCTGCTCATGTGAGATATCGATGCCAACCTCTTTTAAAGCTTCAACAACTGCGGGGTTAATTGAGTCAGCCGGAGCAGAGCCAGCAGATCTAACCTCAACTTTATCCCCGGCTAGATGGGTTAGAAAAGCTGCCGCCATTTGGGACCTGCCAGCATTGTGAACGCAAACAAAAAGTACTGAGGGCTTACTCATTCCTCGTGAACTGAATCTGTGACATTTCGTGCAAGTGTCAGACCAATACCAGCACCAAGCAGTTGGGCAACAATAAATGCAAGTACTGATTCAGGTACAATACCAGTCATTGATGTTGTGAATATACGCCCGATGGTAATTGCTGGATTTGCAAATGAGGTACTTGAGGTAAACAGGATTGCCCCAAATATCCAAATTGGTACATAAGTTGCAACTAGATCATCGCGTTTTGGAAATCTTAAAATAATCCAAAGCAGAACCGCAGTTGCGATTACCTCTGAAACAAATAGATTTGACCCATCACGCATTGTCATAGACCTATCAAGCACCTCTTGATCAAATATAAAATTAGCAGTAGCAACACCAGAGATTGCACCTAAGATCTGGGCAATAATATAAAAAACAGACAATTTTGAATCAATCTTCTTTAGTACCAACATTACAAGTGTTACAGCTGGGTTAAAGTGAGATCCACTAGCTTTTTGGCCCAATCTAATAACAATTGCTAGGCCAATCGCGGTAGCAAGGGCATTTATAAATAAGCGAAGGCCAAGATCGCTAGTTATGTTAGTAGCCATTAAACCGGAGCCAACTATTGCAAATGCTAATAATGCAGTACCAAGAAACTCCATACTTACCGCTCTTTTGATTTTCATTCCACTCCTTATTAGTTATTTAAATTGTTTTGTTTGCTAATAGCTCTGTCAGAATTGTAAAGGCTGCAAGGGTAAAGAGTAGAAAGGCAAAGCCACGTTTTAAGTGAATAGTTGGCGCCTTTGGTGCTAAATGCGAGGTAAGTCTTGCTATTAAAACAGCTGCAACAGCCATAATCACTGGATAGTGCCAATCTATCGCTGACCAAATTGAAGACTTAGCAATAAATGCAGTTAAGCAATTTAGAGCGATTATCAGCAAGGATGTACCAGCGGCTTTATTTTGTGGAGTATGGAAAAATAAAACTAATACTGGAATTGCAAGAAAACCGCCACCAATTCCAAATAGTCCAGTCAATGAGCCAATCAGTAATGACAACAAGACCAACGCCCAGGTTGGCATTGTTTTTTCAGGCGCTTCTTTAATTGGTGCTCTAAGCATTGAGTATCCAGCCCCAATTAATACAATTGAAAAGCCAATTAAAATTACCTGGTCAGGGATTTTGGTAATAATCAAGCCAAGCCCAATATTTGTAACTAGGCCGAGCGCCCAGATTATCAGCGCCTCTTTAACTAATACATCCTTATTTTTAAATTTTGGACCAAGACCGGCAGTGGCGGCTAAAAAAACTACCGCTAAGGCTGCGGTAGTGGCATTAACGGGTGAGAAATCAAAGAGATAAAGCAGGATAGGTACTGTGACCATGGCACCACCTGCGCCAATAAATCCTAAGACTGCGCCAATAAAGCCGCCGCAGGCAAGTGCGGTCATGATTAAGTTCAGGCTCATGTGCAGATACTTTCATAATAAATCTTATTTTGATACAAAAACCGCCTCCAGATACAAGGACCTGTAGGCGGTTTTTGTAATTGCTAATTAGCTAAAGAAAAGCAGGGTTCCAACATGATTGCCAAAATCAGCTCCACCGCGCAGCAGTGCAAAAATTATTAATGCAGCGCCAGCTAAGGACAGATTCTTAAAAAAGCTAATTGTTTCATTTTGCTTAGCGGTCGGGTCAGTTTCCTTCCAAAAAGCATGCATTAGGAATGCCGTTGGAATCAAAAATAGAGCGATCAAAAGTGCACCTAGATCAGCATAGAAACCAAGCACTATGTAGACGCCACCCAATAGGATCATTAATCCACTTAGGTAAACTGAGAATTTTGCCATTGGAATTTTTTTATATTTGGCGTACCCAGCCATTGCTTCATTTTTTGTAAAATGTGAGATTCCAGAGCTAATGAAAAGTAGAGCAAACAGCACTCGACCTGCGATTAATGCGATTTCAGTTACTGACATTTAATATCCCTACTATTTTCATGACCAACTTGGTCGTTTAGGAAGGTTAGAGGCTACTGTCAGGTATATAAACTAGCCTTGTGGGTGTGTTCAAAGAAAATACTATGAATAACTCATTTGTAAGCATGGACAATTTTTATGAGTGAGAATATTGCAACCATTTTGCATGTAGATATGGATGCTTTTTACGCATCTGTTGAAGAGAGAGATAATCCAAAACTAAAAGGTAAGGCAGTGGTGGTAGGTGCTGGCAAGCGAGGTGTTGTTTCGGCTGCGAATTATGAGGCGCGAAAATTTGGTATTCGTGCTGCAATGCCGGTTTATAAAGCTAAGGCGTTAGCACCTCATGCAGTTTTTGTTACGCCAGATATTGCAAAATACTCCGAGGTCTCAAAACATGTTATGCAGATATTTAATGATGTAACCCCATATGTTGAACCCATTTCACTAGATGAGGCATTTCTAGATGTTACTGGGGCGAGAAAATTATTGGGCTCTGGTAAACAGATTGCAGATTTAATTAGAAAGCGGGTTGAAAAGGAGCAGGGTATTACCTGCTCAGTAGGTATTGCCCATAATAAATTTATTGCAAAGATTGCCTCCGGCCATTGCAAACCAAATGGCGTACTAGAGATTGACCCAGCAAAGATGCTTGATTTCCTGCACCCACTTGCAGCAAATGAGATATGGGGAGTAGGTCCTAAGACTAATGAACAGCTAGCAAAGTTAGGCTTAATTACGATCGCCGATATTGCTAACACGCCCCGAAGCACATTAATTAAAATATTAGGACAGGCAGGTGGCAGCTCGCTATATGAGCTTGCTTGGGGCAGAGATTATCGAGATGTAATTACTGAGCATATTGAAAAAAGTATTAGTGCCTCTGAAACCTTTGATTTTGATATTGATCAGCAGGAGGAGATTTTAAAAGAGTATTTAAGGCTTACCGAAAAAAGTGCGGAGCGAATGCGTGAGAAGGGATTAGCTGCTAACACAGTTTCAATAAAGGTTAGATTTTCTGATTTTAAAACAATAAGCCGCTCAAAAACTTTAGATCTTCCAATAAATAGTACGCAGGAGATATTTGAGGTGGTTAAGAATCTTTATTTAGCACTTGGTTTAGAGCGAGCGCTGATTCGATTAGTTGGCGTAAGTCTTGATTCATTGGTTGAAAATGATGATCTGCAGCAGATGGTGCTGGGCCAGCGAGAGAGCGGGTGGGCGCAGGCAGATCGGGCGATTGATCAAATTAAGCAGCGATTTGGCCGCACCAGTCTGCGGCCAGCCCGCCTTGTGAGCAAGGAGAATGAGGAATAGGGGGTTTAGAGTTTTAAAAAATCCAGATGTGCTCTATATTTCGAATATGTCCCTATCTGATCATGAACGTAAATTACTGGCCGAGATGGAGGCTGTCCTAGATCAAGAGGATCCTCGCCTGCTTTCGACTCTGACCGGTAAGGCACGCACCAAGCAAAGTTCACGGGCATTATTTGGCCTTAGCATTTTAATTGCTGGTTTACTTCTATTAGTAAGTGGCTTAATTGCGCAGGCAACCATAGTTGGGGTAATCGCCTTTGTGATCTCCTTAATCGGGGTGGTATTAATAATTACCAATATCAAGATCAAAACTGGCACCCCGCGTCTGAAAAAGGCGGGCTGGGGTGGCAATCTTGAGCAGCGCTGGGATAGGCGAAATAATCAGGAGTAATCAGTAGCCCATAACAATTTCAGCCACCCTCCGGGGTGGTTTTTTTATGCCCATTTCCAGCTCAGGCAGGGGGGAGCAGGAGGGAGGGGAAGTGGGTGAGGGGGGTTGAAAGTGGGGAAAAAGGGAGTAAAGTGGTGACCTGCGGTACTACCTAGCTGGGGAGGTCAATGATGTTTCTTGGCACCCATGAGCCTAAATTAGATGAAAAGGGCCGTTTAATTTTGCCGGCAAGATTTCGCGAAGAGTTATCTGAAGGTTTAGTAATTACCAAAGGACAAGAACATTGCCTTTATGTTTTTCCAGCTGCTGAGTTTTCGCTAATAACCGAGCGATTACGTCAGGCACCTGTTACTCAAAAAAATTCTCGAGATTACCTACGTGTGATGTTTGCTGGTGCTCATGATGAGGTGCCAGATAATCAAGGTCGAGTAACAATTCCAACTGGACTTAGAACTTATGCCACATTAGAAAAAAACTGCGTAGTAATTGGCGCTAACACCAGGCTTGAAATATGGGATGCAACTGCGTGGGGTAAGTACTTAGCAGATCGAGAGAAAACCTTTGCTGATGTATCAGAGGAGGTGCTACCTGGATTGTTTTAAATCCAATCAAATATCCATTTAGGCCACCGCCACTCATAAAGATTCGCGGCGCCACTTCCCCGGTGCCGCGCGTTATTTAAAGAAGATCCGTCGAGCGGCGGTGACCTAAGTAGATATCTGGCTAGTTAAGAAGTTAGAAGTAAAAAAAAGAAAGAGTAATTAAAAGAAGGGGGAGCAGATGAGTGCAGATGTAG
>CANKTS010000009.1:0-20396 GCA_947486485.1 Actinomycetota bacterium
GGGGAGTGGGAATTGATCCCAGTACAACAACTGCTGCGCTGAAAGCGGTAATCTCTTCAATTAATCGCGCAGTTCGCTAACTAACTCCGTCTTACTACTCTAGTAACTTTAGGGGTATGCCCTTATACCGTGATCAGGCGATTGTGCTACGCACCCAAAAATTAGGTGAGGCCGATCGAATAATTACATTATTTACAAAAGAACATGGCCGGATTAAAGCGGTAGCAAAGGGTGTGCGGCGTACTAAATCTAGATTTGGTGCACGCCTTGAACCTGCAAGTTATGTTGATCTGCAGTTATATACCGGTCGCACCTTTGACACAATTACTCAGGTAGAGAGTATTGAAAATTACGGAGATGTTTTATCTAGTGATTATCAAAGTTGGACAGTAGCCTCTGCGATTTTAGAGGCTGCAGAGCGCTTTACTCAAGCAGAGCATGAACCTGCGCTGCAACAATACTTATTAGTTACTGGCTCACTTAAAGCATTAGCAGAGAAAAGATATGATGCCTCCTTAATTTTAGATGCATACTTATTACGTTCATTAGCTGTTGCAGGTTACGCCCCATCCTTAACTATTTGCTCACGTTGTGATGCACCAGGCCCACATAAGTTTTTCTCACTACAAGGCGGAGGATCTGTTTGTATTACCTGCAAACCATCCGCCTCAGCATCACCATCACCGGTAACCTTGCAGTTAATGGCTAATTTATTAACTGGTGATTGGGATCAGGCACAAGTTAGTGAAGGAAAAAACCGAAATGAGGCCTCAGGGTTAATCGCCGCATACCTGCAGTGGCACTTAGAGCGTGGCTTACGTTCTCTGCCATTAGTTGAGAGAATAAGTCGTGGCTAAAGCAAAGAAGATAAAACCGCCAACTGCGCATTGGACAGGGGCAAAGCCACCAAAATTAAATCCAAAACAGATACCAAAACATGTTGCAGTTGTTATGGATGGCAATGGCAGATGGGCAAAGCAAAGAGGAATGCCGAGAACAGCAGGGCATGAAGCTGGTGAGGCAGCTTTATTAGATATGGTCCATGGCGCAATTGAGATTGGTGTTAAAGAGTTAAGTGCTTATGCATTCTCCACCGAAAATTGGCGCAGGTCCCCTGATGAGGTTAAGTTTTTAATGGAGTTTAATCGCCAAGTTTTGCGCAAGCGGCGCGATGAGATGAATGAGCTTGGTGTGAAGATTGTCTGGGTTGGGCGGGAGAAAAAACTTTGGACAGGTGTCCTAAAGGAGTTAAAGCAGGCACAGGAGTTAACTAAGAACAATAAAGTGCTAACACTAAATATGTGTGTTAATTATGGCGGCCGAGCTGAGATGTTAGATGTTGCAGCAGCAATCGCCAAGGATGCAGTTCGTAAAAAGATTAAGCCAGATTCACTGACTGAGAAATCAATTAATAAATATCTCTACTCACCAGCAATGAGTGATGTTGATCTTTTCTTGCGATCATCAGGTGAGCAGCGAACTAGTAATTTCTTGATGTGGCAATCAGCATATGCTGAGATGGTTTTCTTAGATGTGCTCTGGCCGGATGCGGATCGACGAACACTTTGGCATGCAATTGAAATATATGCTGAGCGTGAACGTAGGTTTGGTAAGGCTTAATTAAAGATTTGCAACAACTGCCCACATAATTATTACACCAGATAAAGTTGCAAGCATAGTAACTTTGGATGGATGTTTTGAGTGTGCCTCTGGCAAGATATGTGAGGTAGCAAGGTAAATTACAATTCCAGAGAACACTGCTAGATAAATCGCAAGATTTCTATCACTTATTGTTAGTGAAGAGCCAATTGCAGCACCACCAATTCGAGCGATTGCATCAACTGCTAGTAGGTATTTTCCTCGACTACGCCATTGACCAGTTTTAATAAGCAGTGCCACAGTATTTAAACCATCACTAAATGCATGAACTAGCATTGCAATAAAGACTGCAAAACCTAAGGCATCACTTACTTTAAATGCTAAAGCAAGGGCAACACCATCTAGAAATATATGACCTGCCATTGCAATTGCGCCAACTGTGCCAGCGATCTCAGCTGTATGAGTATGTTCATGACCATAATCTGATTCAGCTGGCTCATGAGAGCCGGTAAATTGTTCAATAAAATGAAGCGAAAGAAAACCTGCAACTAAAGCAACTGAGACAGCTTTAACCCCAACTAAGTTATTGCTATTCATCTCAAAAATCTCTGGCAAAAGATCAAAGCCAACTAGCCCAAGAAGTAATCCAGCAGATAGGCCAAGGACAAGATGGAAGCGATCTTTAGCGCGAAGGGCTAACATTCCACCAAAAAATGTGGCTAATACGGTGGTGGCAGCAAGTGCGATAACTAACATTTGCTAAATCTAGCGTAAAGTAATCCAGTAAGAGCAAGCCGCCGACAGCCAGCCGGATGGAGAACAAATGGCGCAGGATCGTTTAGAAACAATCGTTTCATTAGCCAAGAGGCGTGGCTTTGTTTACCCCTCATCTGAAATTTATGGCGGACTTCGCGCATCTTGGGATTACGGTCCATTAGGTGTTGAGCTAAAAAATAATATTAAGCGCCAGTGGTGGAAATCAATGGTGCAAGGCAGAGATGATGTGGTCGGTTTAGATTCCTGCGTAATCCTAGCCCGGGAGGTTTGGCAAGCATCCGGACATGTTGAAACATTCTCTGATCCATTAACTGAGTGCACTAGCTGTCATAAACGCTACCGCGCTGATCATTTAGAAGAGGCTTATGAAAATAAGCATAAGAAAAAAGCTGCGTCACTAGAAGAAGTTAATTGCCCAAACTGTGGCACCAAAGGAAAGTTCACCGCTCCTAAACAATTCTCTGGCTTACTTAAAACATATTTAGGCCCTGTTGAGGATGAATCAGGCCTGGCATATTTACGGCCAGAGACAGCTCAAGGAATCTTTATTAACTTTGATAATGTCGCCTCAACCTCAAGAAAAAAACCACCATTTGGTATTGGCCAGATTGGTAAATCATTTAGAAATGAAATTACCCCTGGAAACTTTATCTTTAGAACTCGTGAGTTTGAGCAGATGGAGATGGAGTTTTTTGTAGTTCCTGGAACTGATGAAACTTGGCATCAATATTGGATCGATACCAGATTAGCTTGGTATAAAGATTTAGGCATTAATCCAGATCGACTTCGAATCTTTGAGCACCCTAAGGAGAAACTTTCTCATTACTCAAAGCGAACTGCAGATATCGAATACAAGTTTGAGTTCACCGGTACTGAGTGGGGTGAGCTTGAGGGAATTGCTAATCGAACTGATTTTGATTTGAAATCACACTCTAGGGCCTCTGGTGAAAACTTAACCTGGTTTGATCAAGAAAAAAATGAACGTTGGACACCTTATGTAATTGAGCCAGCAGCTGGTGTTGATCGGTGCGCATTAACTTTTATGATGGATGCATATACCGAGGATGAAGCGCCAAACTCTAAGGGTGAGATGGAAAAGCGGGCGCTGATGAAATTAGATTACCGATTAGCACCGGTAAAAATTGGTGTGCTGCCATTATCTAGAAATGCAGATCTTTCCCCTAAGGCAAAGGATTTAGCTGATTCACTGCGCAAACATTGGAATGTTGATTTTGATGATGCGGGCGCAATTGGCAGAAGATATCGCAGGCAAGATGAGATCGGCACACCATTTTGCATAACAATTGATTTTGAATCCCTAGATGATCAAGCGGTAACAATTAGAGAGCGCGATACTATGGCGCAATCTCGTATTGCAATTGATCAGGTGCAAAGTTATTTAGCGCCAAAACTTTTAGGTGCCTAATTGTTAACCCAGGTAAAGCCACTTCGACTACCAATCTCAAATGGCAACTTTGAAAATAATGAGGTAGTACTCGATGCCCCAGTAGTACTTGCGCCAATGGCCGGTATTACCAACGCCGCCTTTAGAACCTTATGCCGAGAGCAGGGTGCTGGGTTATTTGTCTCTGAGATGGTTACAGCGCGGGCATTAATTGAGCGACGGGAGGAGACATTTCGATTAATTAAACCAGGAGTTGGTGAGACACCTAGATCTGTTCAACTCTACGCTGTTGATCCAATTGTTTTAGGAAAAGCTGTTGATCTATTAGGCAGTGAAAACTTAGTTGATCACATTGATTTAAATTTTGGTTGTCCAGTTCCTAAGGTAACTCGTCGTGGTGGTGGCGCAGCACTGCCTTATAAGCGCAGGTTATTTTCAGCAATTGTTGAATCTGCTGTTAAGGCTGCAAGTAAATATGGCATACCTGTCACGGTCAAGATGCGAGTTGGTATTGACTCTGATCATCAAACATTTTTAGAGTCAGCAAAATCAGCTGCTGATATAGGTGCCACTTGGGTAGCACTACATGCCAGAACTGCTGCGCAGTTATATGAGGGTAAATCTGATTGGAGTAAAATTACCGAGTTAGTTGAGCATCTAGCACCAACGGGTGTGCCAGTACTTGGCAATGGTGATATTTGGTCTGGATTAGATGCGATAAACATGATGTCGCAAACTGGTTGCGCAGGTGTTGTAGTTGGTCGTGGTTGCTTAGGACGGCCCTGGTTGTTTGCAGATTTAGTTGCAGCATTTAATGGCGAGCAAAGTAGGGTAAATCCAAATTTATTTGAGGTTAGAAAAGTTATGTTGCGCCATGGTCAATTATTAGTTGAGTACTTTGAAAATGAGGATCGAGCGATGCGTGATATCAGAAAACATATGGCTTGGTATTTAAAAGGTTTTTCAGTACCTCGTGAGATTAGATCAAGCCTTGGCATGGTTTCATCCTTGAATGAGATGGAGCAATTACTCTCAGGGGTTAGCGATCAGCCATATCCGCAGGCGGTAGGGGATGCACCCCGCGGGCGCAGTAGCCATGGCCGGCCAGTATCACTACCTGATGGTTGGCTTAATGATCCAGATGAGTTTGCCACTATCACAATCGATGATGCTATTTCAGGTGGATAAGTAATTGTTTTTATTTAAATTAATTAGAAGAGTTATCTCATTTGTGTTACTACTAATAATTGTTATTCCACTTTATATAGCTGGAAGCATTTGGTATACAGGCAGAAATAGTGAGTTAGTTAAAGGTGATGTAATTTTAGTAATGGGAGCAGCCCAACTTGATGGCCGGCCAGGTGATATTTTGCTAGCCAGGCTTAAGCAAAGCAAGGCGATATTTAAATTAGATATGGCGCCTCGTATCTATACAGTTGGCGCAGGTGCGCCCGGAGATCGCACAACTGAGGCAGCGGCTGGCAGAAATTGGTTGATTCAAAATGGTATTACCAAAGCCAATGTTTTAGCTATTGCAAAGGGGCGCGATACCTTAAGTAGTACAGAGGCTTATGCGCAGCAGATGAAGAAAGTGAAGTTATCCTCAGTAATTATTGTTACCGATCCATACCATTGTTATCGCGCAATTAAAATGGCGCAGGATTTAAATCTAAAAGCTATCTGTTCCCCAGTTATGGCCGGACCTGGCTCAATTACAAACTCTAGTTTTAAGTACTTAGGTAGAGAGACTGGTGCCTATCTTGCCTATATAACTGTTGGCAGGCTGGGGATTAAGTTAAGTGATCGGGTTAATTTAGCCAGCAGATAGGATTACTAAATGGTTTTACGAGCAGCAGCTGAACACCCTGGCTACACACCAGCCGATCGTGAAAGATTTTTTGATGAACCGGCAAAGCGTGGCGGGCGAACTGAGTTTGCTAGAGATCGCGCCAGAATTATTCACTCATTTGCACTGCGCCGCCTTGCTGCAAAAACACAGGTTGCAGTTCCATGGGCAACAGATTTTCCAAGAACACGGCTCTCGCACTCACTTGAGTGCGCCCAGGTTGGCCGGGAGTTAGGCGCTGCACTTGGCGCTGACCCTGATTTAATGGAGGGTGCATGTTTAGCTCATGACATAGGTCATCCACCATTTGGTCACAATGGTGAAGAGGTTTTAAATCAATTAGCTCACTCCTGTGGCGGCTTTGAAGGAAATGCGCAAAGTCTAAGATTATTAATAAGACTTGAAGCAAAAACAGTTTTAGCAGATGGTAAATCTGTTGGTTTAAATCTCACCCGAGCATCCCTGGACGCAGCGACAAAGTATCCCTGGAGCAGAGTTGTTAATGCTAAAAAATTTGGTGTTTATGAGGATGATCTTGAGATCTTTAATTGGTATCGAAGTGGAGTTGAATCTGGCAAAACCTCTATTGAGGCACAGATTATGGATTGGTCAGATGATGTGGCATATAGCGTGCATGATATGGAGGATTCACTTGTATCTGGTCAAATCAAATTAGATCAATTAAGTAATGATCTACCAAAATTATTTAAGGTTGCCAAAGATATGTATCTGGCAGATATCACTGAGGCTGAGATGGTAACCGCACTCACTGCGCTACAAAAGATCTCCTGTTGGCCTCGTTACTACGATGGCACCCACCGCTCACTTGCTCGGCTTAAAGATTTAGCAAGCCAACTAATAGGTAGATTTGCCCAAGCTGCAGAGGTGGCAACTCAAGAAAAATATGGTGATTCTAATTTAACAAGATATAGCGCAAATTTAGTTGTGCCACGTGCGCAACGAGTTGAGGTGGCACTACTTAAATCAATGGCTGGACATTATGTAATTAATGCCGATACTTCACAGATTCGATATGGCGAGCAACAAAAACTTCTTACTGAATTAGTTGAAGCGATACTAGCTAGCGCCCCAGCAACACTGGAAGGCTTTTTCTTGCAGGATTGGCAGCGGGCAGAAAATGATCAACAAAGAGTTCGGGTAGTAATAGATCAGGTTGCCTCCCTGACCGATCCGGGGGCGATAGCGCTGCATAATCGCTTAATCAACAGGTGAGTAATTCAAACTGTCGGTTTGGAAACTAGGATAGGAAGTATGGCCGGGCGAATTAAAGATGAGGATGTGACATACATCCGCGATCACTCACCAATAGATGATGTAGTTGGTGATTATGTGCAATTAAAAGGTGCAGGTGGCGGCCAGAAAAAAGGCTTGTGCCCATTTCATGATGAAAAATCGCCCTCATTCCATGTCACTCCTAGCAAGGGATATTTCCACTGCTTTGGTTGTCAGGTAGGTGGGGATGTAATTGCATTTATTATGAAGTTAGAGCACTTAACATTTATGGAGACGGTTGAGCGCCTAGCTGATCGAATTGGTTACACAATTAAGTATGAAACAAGTGGCGTCAGTAATAGCGGGCCATCAATTAATCGCTCAAGATTAGTAGCAGCAAATACTGCAGCATCAATTTTTTATCAGGAGCAGCTACAACTTCCAGCCGCCCAACATGGTAGAGATTTCTTAACTAAGCGTGGATTTGACCGGGATGCTGCTAAAAACTTTAATGTTGGCTACGCCCCCGATGAGTGGGATGGTTTATATAAACATCTAACCGGCAAAGGCTTTACCAGTGAAGAGTTAAATCTAGCTGGCTTAGTCAAAGAGGGCACAAAAGGAATGATTGATCGATATCGAAACCGTTTAATTTGGCCAGTTAAAGATATCTCAGGTGATGTAGTTGGTTTTGGTGCTAGAAAACTTGCCAGTGATGAGGTTGATAGCGGGCCTAAGTATTTAAATTCACCAGAGACACCGGTTTATAAAAAGAATCAGATTCTTTATGGCCTTGATATGGCAAAGAAGGAGATTGCAAAAAATCGTCAAGTGGTAATTGTTGAGGGTTATACCGATGTAATGGCAGCTCACCTTGCTGGTGTCACCACCGCTGTTGCAACCTGTGGCACCGCCTTTGGTGAGGAGCACATAAGAATTATTAGAAGATTGTTAATGGATGCTGATGCATTTCGCGGTGAGGTGATATTTACCTTTGATGGAGATGCCGCGGGGCAGAAGGCGGCGCTTCGCGCATTTGAGGATGATCAAAAGTTTGTAGCTCAGACATTTGTTGCAGTTGAGCCAAATGGCATGGATCCATGTGAACTTCGCCAAGCCCATGGTGATGATGCAGTTCGCAACTTAGTAGCAAGAAGAGTGCCATTATTTGAGTTTGCAATTAAATCAGTAATTGCTAATTACGATATAACAGCTGCTGAAGGAAGAGTTAATGCACTTAATCAGGTTGCGCCACTAATTGGGCGGATCAGAGATGCCTCACTGCGACCAGAGTATGTCCGTTTACTTGCCGGCTGGCTTGGTATGGAGGTTGATATTGTCGCAACTGCGGTTAAACGAAGTGGCAAAACAGGTGAAATACAAAGTGCGCCCAGAGTTAATTTAACTGATCCAGTTTTAGTCTTAGAGCGTGAGGTATTAAAGGTTAAATTACAACTGCCAGAACTTGCCAGCAGCTGGGTTGATTTAGAGCCAGCTGCCTTTTCATTTCCACTTTATAACCAACTGCGCGTACTAATTGACAATCAAAAAGAGTTTAATACGCAAGAGTTAATTGAAAAGAGTTCCAGTGATGAGCTTAAATCTTTAGTTACTGAATTAATTGTCGAGCCAATTAGAACTGATGGTGAGGTCTCTGAGCGCTACATCACCAGTATCTTTGCCAGATTACGTGAGGTGGCACTGAGTCGATCAATTGCGGAGATTAAATCCACACTTCAGCGGCTTAATCCAGTAGAAAATGATGCGCAGTATCAAGAGATCTTTGGTCAATTAGTTGGTATGGAGGCAGCCAGACGGGTGCAAAAAGAGTTAGCACTTGGCGAGAGTTAAACTCCAAAATTAAGCATAGGTTTGAGCGATTAAAGATATTCGCTACTATTTACCCTCACCAATCATAAAAAGGTTGGCGTAATCCCTGATAGCTCAATTGGCAGAGCAGCCGGCTGTTAACCGGCAGGTTCTTGGTTCGAGTCCAAGTCAGGGAGCATGGCGCTATATCGATTACAGGTATCACTACCTGACCGACCAGGCTCACTTGGTGCGGTCGCATCTGCAATTGGTTTTGTAGGTGGGGATATTAGAGGGTTAGTTGTCTTGCGCAGTGAAGATGGTCGCGGAATAGATGACATCACAATTGCTGTTCCCGGCAGTGATCCAACAGATTTAGTTAATGTGCTAACTGCTATTGGTGGAGTTGAGGTTATTTCAATTACGCCAGTTAATAATTAAAGCTTCACATCTTTTAACTGTTGCGCTGATTGCTCAGGCTCTAAATCCATAATAAAAGCACCCATCGCAGATTCAGAGCCAGATAAATACTTTAACTTTCCAGGCTGGCGGCGAACTGAAACTATCTGCCAATGTAGTCGCAGGCAATCTCTACCAACATTTACCGGCGCTTGATACCAAGAAGCGATGTATGCCATTTCAATTCCAAATACTCCATCAAGGCGAGACAAGATCTCTTTAGCAATTGCTGGAAATGCAGCAGATTGAAGTTCATCTAACTCACCCATACTTGCCACACCACGTTTTGGTGCAAGATGAATCTCAAATGGATAACGGGCAGCAAATGGCACATATGCAATCCACTCAGCATTTTGCGAGATTATTCGCTTTTGATCTTTTATCTCACGGGCAATTACATCATCTAATAAGACTCGACCAGTTTTCACTAGGTGTGCCTTAGCTGCTTCAAGCATTTTCTCGATTCGAGGTGGCAGGAATGAGTAGGCGTAGATCTGCCCATGTGGATGAGAAAGGGTTACGCCAACCTCCTCACCTCTATTTTCAAATGGAAAAATATGTTTAATAAAAGGTAATTTAGAAAGGGCAGTATCGCGATCCTTCCATGCCTCAAGCACTGTTCTAATTTGTTTTTCAGAAAGTTTGGCAAAGCTTGCGCCATGATCTGATGTGTAACAAACCACTTCACATGCTCCTGCTGCATCAGCATTTGGTGTATCAATTCCAGTGATCTGTGGCAAACTCCAATTACCACTTGGCGTAGTAAGTGCAGGGGAGCGGTTTGTAAAGACAACTACCTCATAATCTTTATCTGGAACCTCAGTTAACTTATCTGCTGTTGATGCGCAAAGTGGACATAAATCCTTGGGTGGTAAGAAAACTCTGTGTTGACGGTGAGATGCAACAGATACCCATTCATTTACTAATGGATCAAGACGCAGCTCTCCGATCCCAGGTTGTGCTTCATCCTTTCGCTTATCAGTAGCGCTTCGATCAACCTCTTTACTGTCGTAGTAAGAGATTGTTCTGCCATCACAAAGTTTTAAATCACTTCGATTAATCCCACCTGGCAATACCTGCTTCATAAAGGGTAACTGTAGTGGAAAGGGATCAATTCTTTATTTGTTTAGCACAGCCATCAACTGGCTTCTTGGTGGCAGTTGGCTTAGGAGTTGGCTTAGGTAGCTCTGGTCCTTGCACCACCGTGATAGATAGCGGTAATTCATTATCAGAATGTGTTTTAGATACATCAACATAATTTAATGTGCCAGCGGTGACTCCAATTGGTAGACCCTCAATACTTAACTCCCACCTACCACTTGCTGCGCGAACTGCAGTTTGTTTCTTAGCTTTAATATTTGTATCAATTGGTCTAAATACAACTGTGCCGGTAACAACTGGGGTACCAATACTTCTAAATACCTCAACATTTACATCAACTGGCTCATTACTATCAGTACTTACTACCGACAAAATATTCATCTTTGTTGCCTCATTTACCGGCATTAGATCAGCAACCTCAGGTTTCCAACTACCAAGAATTAAAGATAGAAAACTTTCTGGTGTTCCTCTAAATACATTTAGATCAAGCCGGGCACTAGGCACACCATATTTCTTAGCAATTCCACATGATGAGTACTGCCAGATCTGCCACTGCGAGGAACAGTTTGCAGTGCTCCAAGAGTGAACATAACAACCTATTGATTTCTGGCCAGGTTGAGCAATTGGATCTGCTGGATTAATTCCATATTGCGCAAGCCAAAGTGGGTATTGCCGCAGCGCCTCACTTCTAACCATTGAGCTCTCTAGGAAGTTTGGATAGGAGTAGATAAATGGTTTACGACCAGTTTTTTCTTCAACTGTTTTCAGCCAGGTTTCAGCCCAGGTAGTAACTAAGGTGCGACCAATAGTTTTGATACAAACTCCGGATCGATTCTTTTTCACACAATTATTTTCTAGATCAAGTGCTATTGGCAGATCCCGTTCGTTATAACCACCAAGGGATGCTAACCGCCAAATAACTTTTTGTGCTTGCGCCTTAGCATCTCTTATTATGTAATCTGGATCTGTGCTATTTGGTAGATATGCATAGTGATACATGCCGGTATACAAACCAGCGGCTTGAGCAGCGTTGCGATCACCAATTAACCATCTCATAGTTTCAATATCAGCCGCCTCTTGCGCATCAGATCCCTTAATTAATACAAAGCGCATACCAGCATCAAACATCTGTTTGAAATCAATTGGTGCATCATTTGGATGTTGCCACCTGCTTACATCAGAGCCATGAATACGCCCACCTGGGCCACCTGGTATTAGAAGTGAATTAACATCGGTATAGGTTTTAGATAAATCAATTTTAAAATCAGCAGCCTTTGAAAGAACTTTCTTTGCACCAACGCTTACCACCGCTTGATACTTTCCCTCTGCTTTAATCGCAGTAGCAACTGTGGTAATTCGCCAAGATCCACTACTTGTTGATGTAGTTTTATGAGGTGTGCTCTTCCAAGTAGTGCCATCAAATGAATTAATTACAATACTTCGCTTACCAGCTGGCTTTACCTGTCCGTAAAAAGTAACTAATGCCTCGCCAGCATTTGGCGTACTCTCAACTGCTAGTGAGATTGTACTTTTTGCAGTTGCCGCATCTGCAACTGAGATAAAGCTAGTTGCAAATACTGTAAGAGATAGCAGTAGGGATAATCTTTTCACCGCTCTATTATCGCTGGCGCTACCCCTAAAACTGTTTTAATTGCATCAATTAATGCCTGAGTGTGGGCTGGATTACGCACTTGTTTGAAATCATGAGCATTTGCAAACTTTTGACTATCAGCAAAATCTAAGGTTAATTGATTATTTTGATATGAGATTAGCCGGGCATCAAAGAATGCCAGCCAAGCAATTCGGTTGCTCTCTAGCAGTAGATCTAAAACCTCATTCCACCGCTGTTTTATTTGGTCAAGCTCCATAAATTAAATTAATATGCCGTAGGCAATACATAATGCAAGCAGAGCTAATGAGATCAATTTAACTATTCGGTTCATAAAAAAGTTAGTAACTCTTGGAATAAAGGTTACGAGCAGCACTACTGCGCCAATTGCAATTAATACTGAGCTTTTAGATAGATTACCGTCGGCGCCAGTTTGATAACGCAGATTAATTAAGCCCATAGCAAGTATTGCGTAAGCACCAAATCGATAGTTATTTATTGGAGGCATTATTTGGGAATTCTAAGTGAGTGCATTCCGCCATCAATACTGATTGTTGTGCCAGTAACAGATGCTTGAAGTGGACTTGCTAAAAAGATAATTGCATTTGCAATTTCACTAGGTGCCACAAGACGGCCCATTGGTTGGCGCGATTCAAGTGCTGATCTTGCAGCGGCAGCATCTGGTGCTTGATCTAATAATCTTTTCACCCAAGGTGTATCAGTGGTTGCAGGATTTACCGCATTAACTCTAATGCCATCTGCAAGATGATCAGTTGCCATAGCAAGTGTTAAGGCAAGGACCGCTCCCTTTGAAGCACTATACGCAGCGCGATTTGGAATTCCATCAGTGCCAGCAATTGAAGCGGTGTTAACAATTGCCCCAGATTTACTCTCTCTTAACATAGAGATTGCAGCTCTAGATACTCTGGCGGTTCCCACCACATTTACATTTAATACTTTATGCCAGATCTCATCTGTCTCTTTTTCAACTGTAGTAAGTGAGCCAATTCCAGCATTATTAATTAAAATATCTAACTTATTACTTTTCTTTTTAAACTCAGCAAAGGCGGCATCAACAGAGGTGGCATCACCGATATCGCACTTTATAAAGGTAGCAACAGATTCCATCTGCCCGGCAGCAATATCAAAACCAAATACGGTAGCACCGCGCTGCTTTAGCCCCTTGGCAACCTCAAGGCCAATACCAGAACCAGCGCCGGTGATTATTGCGGTAAGGCCTGCGAACTCGCTATTCATTATTTATCCGATCTGCTATCTCAATAGGCGAACAGTATTCACTATTCCAACACGCTCCTATACTATTGTGAGAATGGCCCGTCATAGCGAATTAGTAAAGATTCCGCGCATAGATAGATATGTATCAAAGCTTGCGCTAGGTACTGCACCTCTTGGGGGTTTGTTTACATCTGTTGCCGAATCTGATGCCGAATCGACCATTCTGGCAGCCGCTAATTCTGGCATTACCTACTTTGATACCGCCCCACTTTATGGTTATGGAGTTGCCGAACGTCGCCTTGGCGCAGCGCTTAATAAATCAGGTAAAAAGTTTGTGCTCTCAACCAAAGTTGGCAGAGTTCTAAATAAAATTGATCCAAATAAGCCAGTTGCAGATGATTCACTAGGAAGCTTCGCTGATATCGATCCAGATGTAACCCCAGTTTTTGATTTCTCTCGCGAAGGAATATTGCGCTCAATTGAAGAGAGTTTAAAGAGAATGAATGTCTCCTCAATTGATATCGCTTATATCCATGATGCAGATGATCGAATTGGTGAGGCAATCGAAAAGTCTTACCCAGTATTAGATGAACTTCGTTCCCAAGGAGTATTAAAGGGAATTGGTGTTGGTATGAATTACTGCGCGCCTTCGATTAAGGCAGTCAAAGAGATGGATCTAGATATTATTTTAATTGCTGGCAGATTTTCACTTCTTGACCAATCAGCTCAAGAACAATTATTTAAGGAGTGCAAAAAGAAAAATACTGGCGTAGTAATCGGTGGCGTCTATAACTCTGGAATTTTAGCTAATCCGGTAGCTGGTGCTACATATGATTATGCACCAGCATCTGATGAGTTAATTAAAAAAGCACAACAGATTAAGAAATTGCTGGCAGATTTTAATATCCCACTTACCGCTGCAGCTATTCAATTCCCACTGCGCCACCCAGCGGTAACAGCAGTGTTAACCGGCTCTCGTACAGTTAAAGAGTTAACCTCAAATATCACAGATTTTGATCGAGATATTCCAGCAGTGGTTTGGGATGCGTTAGAGGAGTCAGGCTTAGTTAATCGAATTGAAGTTTAGTAAATGAGTCATTTAGCAGTAATTCAAACACCAACTGAAGCCTATAAACTTGTTAAAGAGATTAATGGTAAGTACTTTGAGATTGAGGGCGTAAAAACATTATCTGATGCCTTATCTCAACACATGGGAGCATTTCGCAAATTATATGAAGCACCAAGTAATAAAGAGATAAAAGGAAAATTAGTTGCTCCAGTTGCCGCCGACTCTGAGGTTTGGGGAGCTGGTGTTACCTACCAACGCTCTAGAGATGCCAGAAAAGAAGAGAGTGGAATTCCTGATGTCTATCAATTAGTTTATGAAGCAGATCGGCCTGAACTATTTTTTAAGGCAACTGCTCGGCGAACTGTTGGACATGAGGGTGAGGTTGGAATTCGCGAAGATGCTAAGACCTCTGTACCAGAGCCTGAGGTAGCAATTGTTATTAATAAATTTAGCGAGTTAATCGGTATGAGTATTTGTAATGATATGACCTCACGAAATATTGAGGGTGAAAATCCACTGTATCTTTCCCAAGCAAAGATTTACTACGGTTCAAATGCACTTGGCCCAATGATTAGGCCAATTTGGGAGATTGTTGATCATGAAAAATTAGATATTTATGCCAAGATTGAAAGAGGAGGCTCAATTGTTTGGCAGGCTGAGACCTCACTTAAATCTCTAAATCGCTCCTTTGATGATTTGATTGAGTATCTATTTAAGTGCCAACACTTTCCAGTTGGCGCAATACTTTCAACTGGAACGGGAATCGTGCCACCCCTTGATATCTCATTAGTTGCTGGTGATTTAGTAACAATTACCGTTGATCAAATAGGTACATTAGTAAACAAGGTTGTGGTGGTACCTGAAGATATAAATGAGCGGATTAAGTAATGAGTGAGCATGTAATTTGGACGCAGTGGGATGATCTAAATGTTCCAAGCAAGTTTAAACGGCTTTCACCTGCAACAACTCCTGCCGAAGGTGGAGATCTCTCTGAAATTACCTTTTATGTACCTTGGTATATGGGAGGCAGACCTGCTCTTGAGTTAACAAAGAAGATGCCAAACTTAAAAATATTACAGGTGCCTAATGCTGGCTATGACGATGCAATTGAATATATTCGCCCAGGAATTACTTTGTGTAATGGCAAAAGTATTCATGATGATTCAACTGCAGAGCTAGCAGTTGGTTTAACAATTGCATCTCTGCGCGGCTTTGCAGATTTTGTGCGTAATCAAGATAAATCGGCTTGGGTACATGTAAAAAATAAATCAATTAATGATCGCAAGATTGGCATTATTGGCTTTGGCTCAATTGGTACAACTATTGCCAAGATGCTGGCAGGGTTTGCAGTTGAGATTGTTGCCTTTACTCAAAGTGGCCGCGATAACACCATTGCAATTTCTGATTTAGATAAACACCTACCTTCCCTTGATGTAGTGATCTTAATTTTGCCGCTTACAAAAGAGAGTAAACACCTATTTGATGCCAAGCGATTGTCATTAATGAAGGATGGAGCATTACTTGTAAATGTTGCTCGTGGTCCAATTGTTGATACCGATGCATTAGTGAAGGAGCTTAACTCCGGGCGCATCACCGCAGCCCTTGATGTAACAGATCCAGAGCCACTTCCTGTCGAGCATCCACTCTGGCGAGCAAAGGGAGTTTTAATCTCACCCCATGTAGGTGGAAATACAACTGCATTTGAAAAGCGGGCAAGAAGGTTAATTGAATCTCAACTTCAACTACTAGCAGATAATAAGCCGCTAAATAATATTATCGTGGCTGGTAATTAGGCCAATACTTCTTAATTTTTTCTCGTAAGAAATCTGCGCTCTCATGCATCTGCTCCATACCATCCACACCATCTTCAATTGATATCCAGCTATCAAAACCAACATCTTTTAAGGTTTTAAATATCGCGTCATAATCATTTAATCCTTTGCCAATTACTCCATGCTTAAAAAATGAAACATACCCAGCACTACCACCCTCAGCTTTGCGCAGATCCTCAATAGTGCCACTTGCAAGGTAGCGATCTGAGGCGTGCATAGTAAGCACTCGATGCTTAACCTTCTCAAGTAACTCCAATGGATCCTCACCAGCTGCAATTGCATTTGATGGATCAAAGTTCACGCCAAATGATGGGGAATCTATTCTGCTAACTAAATCAACAAATACATCCATCATCTGAGCAAACTCAGGCTCTGTCCAGAAATCATCTTTGTAATGATTCTCAATTATTAATGTAATTCCAAATTTTTCAGCAACTGGAATACAGGCATTAATTGATTCAACCACATAACCCATTCCCTCCTCCCGAGTTATATCTTTTCTGCGCTGACCAGATAAAACTCGGCAGTATTTAGCACCAAGTGCTGCACTCATTTCAATTGCTTTTATCTCATGCTCAACCTCTTTTTTTCGAAGCGCGGCATCTGGAATTGTGAAATCAGGTGAGGCACACATCATTGGAATTACCATGCCAGTATCCTCAACCGCTTTTCTAATCTTTGGCCAATTTGCAGGATCTTTTACATCAGCAAAGTTGTTATAGAATTCAAGACCATCAATTCGCAAACCATCAGCTAACTTAATCCACTCATAAATACTCATCTGCCCAGAGACCAATGGCTTTATAAATCCCTTAGGAAACGCAGCAAGCTTTGGCATTACTTCTCTGGGTTTCTACCAATAATTGAGAACTGTTCAAGATCTACAATCGATCCAGTAAAGGGACGAGATTCATCACCTAACCAATAGATACATGCTGTTGCTAATTGCTCTGGCGTACTCATCACACCTGATGGAATATTAATTTTGCCAAGTGTTTCCGGCCAACCTTGCGGCAGTCCTCGCTTAATCTGATCGGCATACTCGCGATCAGTTAAAATCCAGCCTGGATTAATTAAATTAAATCTGACCTTATCTACACCATAAGTATTTGCCAGGTTTCGTGTCATAGTTTGCATACCCGCCTTACTGATGCTGTATGCAAGTAGCGATGGCTCACCACTGTAAGCATTAATTGAACCAATATTTAATACGCACCCCTGTGTTTGCAAAAGGTGAGGTAATGCTGCCTTAATTAAAAAGAGAGATGATTGTAGATTTATCGTAATTGTTCGAGCAAAGCTCTCTGGTGTTAATTCGGGTAGCTTATGCCTTTCAAATATAGCGGCATTATTTACTACCGCATCAATCTTGCCAAAGGCTGAAATTGCACTATCTACAATCTTATTTGGCGCAGCTTGATCATTAAGATCGGCAATACATAAAGAAGCACTCTTTCCTAGCGAGGATACAACCTGCTCGCCATCAGATTTTTCAATTCCATGTACTAAAACTTTGCCGCCCTCTGCAACCACCTGCATAGCCAGTGATTTACCAATTCCGCTGGTTGCACCAGTAATAATTACTACCTTATCTTTTAGCCGCATCTTCACTCCGGCTTAATTACTGATTTTAAGATTTCACCTGAGGCCATCTTTTCAAAGGCGTTATGCCAATCATTAATTGGAAATACTCCACCTAAGACCGGTTTTAAATCTAACTTTCCACTTTCTAATAATCTTAAAACTCGCTCCCACATCGGCCAATTATGCGAAAAACTTCCTTGCAGTCTTACATTCTTTGCTACTAATGGATCTAATGAAAAATCAAGTGGCTGCGGCCCCCAACCAACCTTTGAGATCCAACCATCTGGGCGAACTACCTCAAGTGCTTGTTTTAAAGATGCACTAACACCAGCGGCATCAACCACACCATCAGCACCCAAGCCATCAACACTCTTTGCCCAATCAGTTGCACTACCAATAATTACCTCACACCCATAACTTTTTGCAATCTCTAATCTGGTGCGATCCTTCTCTAAACCAACCAATGCCACCTCAGCTCCAGCAAGACGTGCCATTGCAACTGCAAGAACACCAATAGGACCAGGGCCATAAACCACAATTCGATCTCCTGGTTTTACTAAACCGGGGGCAATAGTTGCGCTATAGGCAACTGCGCATGGCTCAGTCATTGCGGCGTAATCAAAGGAAATATTGGCAGGAATCTTATGAAGTAAGCGAGATGCCACCTTGGCATACCTAGTCATGCCACCATTAACACCGTAGCCAAAGCCTTTACGATTTGGATCTAAGTTGTACTTACCAGCTCTACTCATTGGTGAATCAACATCAATTACTGCAGCGGTCTCAGTTACTACTCGATCGCCCTCTTTCCACTTACCTGCAGCCTTTACATTTTTACCAAGCTCTGCAATTACCCCACAAAACTCATGTCCTAGAACAACTGGGTAATTAACCGCCCAGGAGTTTGTCCCATGCCATTGGTGAAGATCTGACCCACAAACACTTACCGCCTCAACCTGCATAATCACATCATCATCTGCTGCAATTGGGCGCTCAATCTCCTGTAATTCAACACTTCCTGGTTTTGATGAGAAATTAACTACGCCAATTGATTTCATATATGCCTATTCTTATTTAACTCTTGGAGTAATAGCAACATCGCCATATGCATGAACCTTTTCACAAATCTTACGAAGCACCTCTTCAACATCACCAGCACCTCTTGAAAAAGAGTCGGCATCAATTGCAAGCGGGGCACCAATAACAACTAGGGGAGCGCCATAAGAAGGAGAGGCAATTGCTTGTTCAAGGGATAAACCACCAACAGCTTGTACTGGAACACCAACAGCATCAACTACAGCTTTTAATTGATCAAGGGGATTAGGCGCCTTCTTACCACTTGCGGCAATACCACGTCGCTCGTCATAACCAATATGGTGAATCACCATCTGACAACCTAAGTCTTCTAGAAGACGAGCACCTGCAACCATATCTTCACAACCTAAGTTATCTCCCATCACAGTAATTCCGTAATCCTTACCAGCTTGCACAACAACTTTAATTGTTTCAGGGTGAGCCCTTGCCATTACTACAACATGTGTAGCTCCAGCTTTTGCCATCATCTCTGCCTCTAAATATCCACCATCCATAGTTTTTAAATCTGCCACAACTGGTGTATTTGGAAACTCACTACGCAGCGCTCGCACGCCATGTAATCCTTCAGCCAATATAAAAGGTGTACCAGCTTCTAGCCAATCAACACCGGCACGCATTGCAGTATGTGCCATCTCCATCGCCTCTTTGATATCGATTAAATCAAGTGATACTTGAACAATTGGTTTCATAAGACACCAAACTTAGCAAATGCCTCACTAGGTGCCATGCCATCTCTTACTGCATTCCTAAATAGATTTTCCCCAGAGTTCTTCTCTTCAACTCTTGCTATTACTTCATCAATAGCTGCAACTGGAATGACAACTACACCATCAATATCGCCGACAATTAAATCCCCTGGATTAATTGTTACCCCATCAATTACGCAAGAAACATTATGTTCGATCACCTCATACCGCGAATTAATATCAAGGGGAGAGGTTTCTACTCCAAATACTTTAAAACCTAGAGCGCGCATACGTGTGGTATCTCTAACCGGTCCATCTGTTAACGCACCTGCCACACCTTTATGCTTACAAGCAGTTGAAAGTAACTCACCCCAAAAAGCTGCTGGATGGTCGCCACCATTATTTCTATTAGATGGTGTTACATAAACTTGATCTGGGCCAACTGCATCTAATGCTTTAAGTAATCCAACATATGGCACCTCTGGTGCTTTAAAGACCGCTTCAACTCTTACCGGAAATGCGTAACCCATCATTACGCCATCACCTGAGATCATTTGAATATCTGATTTTAAAACTTGATTACGTAACTGCATATGATCTAAACAATCAGAGGTCAGGGCAGCGGTGAAAATTGTTGATAATCGCTTTAAATCATATTTTTTACCGCTCACACCCTAAAGATTAGAGGTTAGAAATCAGGCGGTATAGACCCTTAACCACTACTTGAGATATCCACATAAAGTTTTATAACGTTTAGGTAAAGTGAGAAATTTTATCAACAAATACGCCTGCGTTAATTGACTATGAACCGGTGAGTAGCAAGGATAACAACAGGTTCGACGATCCTCGTTGTACCACTTATATATAAGTAGAAATGGAGAAATGAATGCATAAAAGTTCATTTCGTCTTGTTGCAGCTGCAGCAGCTATTGCCCTTGCGGTAACTGGCTGTTCATCAGGTTCTGATTCAGCGAATACAGACAAAGAGTTTGAAATATTTACCTGGTGGGCATCTGGTGGCGAAGCTGCTGGCCTACAGGGAATGATTGATGTTTA
>CANKTS010000010.1:0-18012 GCA_947486485.1 Actinomycetota bacterium
CAGAGCTATGAGATGGGCATTTGAAAAAGGTGAGAAGGTTTTATTTTTGCCCGATCAGCATCTTGGACGTAACACTGCAGTTTTATCACTTGGGTTAAAGTTAGAGGATTGCATTTTATGGAATCCGTGGAAGCCAAACGGTGGCTTAACCGATGAGCAAATTAAAAAAGCGAAGGTGATTTTATGGCGTGGACACTGCTCAGTTCATGGCAGATTCACGGTAGAAAATATTAAAGATGTTAAGACCCGCCTGCCTGGGGTGCAGGTCTTAGTCCATCCAGAGTGCCAGCATGATGTGGTTTCAAATGCTGATGTCGTAGGTAGTACTGAGGTAATTATTAAAACAGTTAAGGAATCCCCAGCTGGCACAAAATGGGCGGTTGGAACTGAGCTAAATCTTGTACAGAGGCTGGCTAATGAGAATCCTGATAAAGAGGTAGTTTTCTTAGATAAGGCAGTCTGCTACTGCTCGACCATGAACAGAATTGATCTGCCACACCTAGTTTGGGCGATGGAGTCATTGGTTGGCGGCAAACTGGTTAATCAGATCAAAGTTGAGGCGCAGGTTGCTAGGTATGCAAAAGTTGCATTAGAGCGAATGTTAGCCCTACCTTAATCTCATGTCAGAGAAAAAAGGCAAGCCAACACCAAAGCGTAAAGATGCGCAGGCTAAGTTAAATTTTTCCCCACTTGCACCCTCTGCAAGTAAGGCGGCTAAAAAAATATTAAAGGAACAATCTCGCGCAAGAAGATTAGAGACACGAGCTGCATTTATGCGCGGTGAGGAGAGTGCGCTGCCAATCAGGGATAAGGGAGAAGCCCGTAGGTTTGTGAGAAATTATATTGATGAGCGTAAATCTATTGGTGAGTACTTTTTAGTAGTAATTATGTTTGTATTATTTTTAACTGTTGTGCCAATCCCAGCGGTACAACTTGCGGCAATTGCAATTATGTACTCTTCAATGATTTATGTAGCTTTGAACGGCTTTTTACTCTCTAGAAAACTTAAGCAACTAGTTGCCCAAAAGTATCCAAATGAATCAACTAAGGGAATTGGTCTCTATGGCTGGATGCGCTCTACGCAACTTCGCAGATTACGAGCTCCTGCCCCGCAGGTAAAGCCAACTAAGAAGAAGTAAGTAAATCTTTAAGCTCTAGGCTTTGGACTAATTGTTTTACTTGGATCACGCTCAACTACTCCAACTAAGGCAAGATCGATCGCATCAATAATCGCCTTATCAAGCTTTACCCCAGATGCCTTCACATTCTCTTTAATTTGAGCCGGCTTTGTTGCGCCAATGATTGCGCTGGAAACATTTGGATTTTGCAATACCCACGCTATTGCAAGTTGGGCTGGTGTTAGATCCACTTTTTTAGCAATCGGTAGTAATTTCTGTACTGCAGTAAGCACCTGATCATTCATAAATTTAGAGATCATATCTGCGCCACCTTTTTTATCAGTAGCCCGTGATCCAGCTGGTGCTTTCTTGCCCGGTAAATACTTACCAGTTAATACGCCTTGACCAATTGGTGACCAAACTATTTGACCAATTCCTTCTTTCTCGCAAAGCGGCACAACCTGGCTTTCAATTACTCGCCACAACATTGAATATTGAGGTTGGCTGGAGATAAAGCGGTCATAACCGTTAGCATCTTGAATCGCAAGTGCAGCAGCAATCTGCTCGGCATTCCACTCTGAAAAACCAATGTAATGAACCTTGCCACTTCTAATCAGATCATTAAATGCCTTTAGTGTTTCCTCAAGTGGTGTCTCATAATCAAAGCGATGAGCTTGGTAGAGATCAACATAATCTGTTTTTAATCTCTTCAAAGATGCGTTACAGGACTCCATAATATGTTTGCGGGATAATCCGCGATCATTTTTGCCAGTACCAGTTGGCCAATAAACCTTGGTAAATAACTCATATGACTCACGCTTAACACCTTTTAGCGCTTTGCCTAAAACACTCTCCGCTCTTGTGCCGGCATAAACATCTGCGGTGTCGTAGGTAGTAATTCCTAGATCAAGGGCTGCCCTAACACATTTAATTGCCGCATCTGACTCAACCTGGGAGCCGTGGGTAATCCAATTTCCAAAGGTAAGTTCAGAAATATACATCCCAGTGCTACCAAGACGTCTGTGCTTCATATTCAAACCATAACCTAACCACCCAAGTAGGTAAAGTGCGTGGTGAGTTGCAAAAGCGGCAAATTACCATAACAATCCGCCTACAACTTAATATCGAAGTTTCAAGAGTGTGACTGGGGGAAGTCGGTGTAAATCCGACGCTGTCCCGCAACCGTGAGAAATTTTTTTTCAAGTCGGATTACCCAACACATTTTTTTATCCACCCGTCGAGGATTGCGGGGCGAGGATTCTCATCTAGGTGGGTTTCTGCGCTTTCGTGAAACTCTCATTCTAGAGAGGCAACACATGTTAAGTAACAAGCTAGAAGCAAGTAAAAAGTTTCTCCCAGCAATACTGGTTATAGCCCTAGCAATTGGGGGCATCTCACTCTGGTCGGCAAAAACCTCCGGAAATTGTGTAACCGTTTCAATTGATTACGGTGTTTTAGAGTCACAAAATCAAAATTATGAAAAGTGCTTGCCAGTAAGTGGTGATGTAACCGCTTTAGAGTTGATAAGTGACGCAAGCTTTAAGATCGAAGGAACTGAGAAATACGCAGATCAGATCGTTTGTAGATTAAATGGCCTACCAAAACCAAATCAACCAATTGGCATCAAGGGCCATGAAGATTACATCGAATCATGCAAGGATATGCCAGCTGAGTTTGCCTATTGGGCAGTCTTTGAAAAAAGAAAACAGGCTATTCCTAATCCTGCAGATTTAAATACTAAATGGACTTATGCCCAGGTCGGAGTTGCAGAGCTGAGTTTAAAAGCCGGTGATTCACTTGCCTTTGTCTTTACCGATAATGGTAATGTTAAGTATCCAAAGTAGGAGTCAAAATGTTATCTAGTAAAGATGTACCCTCAATTGTCACGGTGAAAAAAACCACCGCCAATAAATCCTTGGCTGCAAAAATTTTTGGGCTAGCGGCGCACATTGGAATTCTTGCTGCTGGTACAAAGGTTGCCGAATATGCCTGGCGTTTTTGGGGTGCTTGCTAGAACAGTAGATTGCAGAAATTTGGCTTGGCTTATCGAACTTTAGATGGCACAAATGGGAGTGAGACAACCTGAAAAGTTGAATCAGTTCCTCGGATATCAATTAAAACTTGATCATCCTTTTTGACATTTGAATCAATTAAAGCCAAGCCAATTCCTTTTTTAAGAGCAGGTGAGAAGGTGCCACTTGTTACCTGGCCAATAACTGCTCCCGATAAATCCTTTACCTGCATACCCTTGCGAGGAATACCCCGATCAGTAGCTGCGATTGCTTTTAATTTTAACTTAGTGCCTTTTTCTTTTTGTTCTAGCAAAACTTTCTTGCCCCGAAAAATCTCTTTGCTCCAGCCAATCGCCCAGCCCGCCCCCGCTTGGACAGGTGAGATTGCAAGAGATAACTCATGGCCATGTAGTGGATAGCCCATCTCGGTGCGAAGTAAATCTCTGGCACCTAAGCCACAAACCACACCATTTAACTCTTTAACCACTGCAACTAATTTATCCCAAACTTTTTCAGCATCCTGCCAAAGTGGAATAATTTCAAAGCCAAACTCACCTGTGTAACCAGTACGGCATAAAATAATTGGACAGTTTTCAATCGTGGTGTTTATAAAGGACATATAGTTAAAATCACTTTTTATTCCAAATCGGCTAAGTACCTTGGCAGAATCTGGTCCCTGTACCGCAATGACTGCATATTCTTTATGAAGATTTTTTACTTGAAGTTGTGTGGGTGAATTTTTATCTAAAATCTCAAAAACTGAGGTGGTATTAGATGCATTTGGTATCAGAAATAGATCTGTATCTGAGTTTCGATAAACAATTAAATCATCAACTACTCCCCCATCTTCATTACAAAGCAAGGTGTACTGGGCCTGGCCTGAAGTAATCTTGCTAAGATCATTAGTAACAACTCTATTTAAATAATCAACAGCTCCTTCTCCGATGATTGAAATTTTTCCTAAATGTGAGACATCAAAAATTCCAACTCGCTCCCGCACCGCTGAGTACTCAGCAATTGCCCCGCTCTGGGCATACTCAATTGGCATTAGCCATCCACCAAAATCAGCCATTTTTGCATTTATCTCTAAATGTCTAGCCGCCAACGGAGATTGATTCATAACCTAAATCTACACTCCCAAATAAAGAAATGGGGCAATGGGCCACCTGGCACAATTATCATCTTTTAAAAGTATCCCTTAGGCTTACCCAGTAACGATAACTCATTTACTAAAATAGGAGTGAAATGGCCAAGGTCAAACTAGCTACCAAAGTTGATAGTGATGTACTAGTCGTTGGAGTTGGTACATCAAATAGTAAGTTACAAATTTTATCTGGCATATCCGAGGTTGATAGCACTGCATTATTAATCAACCTAAATGCAATTGGTGCTACTGGAAAAGTAGATGAGGTTATTAAATTACCTGGCAAAACTACAAAACTTATTGTATTTACTGGATTGGGAAAGATTGAATCTAACTTTAGCCCAGAGCTTTTGCGCCGAGCAGCTGGGGCAGCAGCCCGAGAGCTTGCTGGAAATAAATCTGCCGCATTTGCTTTGCCTCATAAATCAGTTGTTGAACTTTCAGCGATCGCTGAAGGCGCCGCACTCGGCGCATACTCATTCACTCAATTTTTAGGCAGTTCTAAGAAGGAGCAAAAGGATCCACTTTCAACGGTAAGTGTGATTACAAAGTTTGCTGATACGCCAGCCGCTAAAGCCGCCGCCAGACGTGCTGAGATAATTGCTGAGCAAACATTTTTAGTCAGAGATTTAATTAATACCCCACCAAGCCACCTAACACCTGATTCATTTTGTTTGCGAATGAAGAAGGAGGCAGCAAAGTATGGGGTGAAGGTTGAGATTATTAATGATGCCGCCCTTAAAAAAGGTGGGTATGGCGGAATAATTGGAGTTGGTCAGGGCTCAGCAAATCCACCCAGACTTCTTCATGTTACCTACTCACCAGCCAAAGCAAAAAAGAGATATGCATTTGTTGGCAAGGGAATTACCTTTGACACCGGCGGGTTAGCATTAAAACCAGCTGCTGGCATGGAGGCAATGAAGGCTGATATGTCGGGAGCGGCAGCGGTCATCGCAGCAGTTTTTGCAATCGCACAGTTAAAACTACCGATCGCCGTAGATGGCTGGGCGCCGTTGGCAGAGAATATGGTTAGCGATAGCGCAACAAGACCAAGTGATGTAATAACAATTTATGGTGGTAAAACAGTTGAGGTATTAAATCCTGATGCAGAGGGACGATTAGTTTTAGCAGATGCATTAATAAAAGCGGCTCAGGTTGGTAAGAAGGCAGGTGGCTTAGATGGAATTATTGATGTGGCAACACTTACCGGCGCTCAGGTTGTTGCCTTAGGCAGTAGAACCTCAGCGGTTATGACAAATGATGAATTATTTAGTGGTCAATTTTTAACTGCAGCAAATCTTGCAGGTGAAGCATTTTGGCCAATGCCACTTCCAGTCGAGCTTCGCGCTTCTCTTGATTCACCAATTGCAGATCTTGCAAACATAGGTGACCGCATGGGCGGCATGTTGGTAGCTGGATTATTTCTAAAGGAGTTTATTGATCCACAAACTCCGTGGTTACATCTAGATATTGCAGGTCCGGCATACAATGAAAAAACTGCACATGGCTATACGCCCATAGGTGGCACCGGAATTGCGCTACGCTCGCTAGTTTGTTTAGCAGAGTTGGCTTCATCACACACATAATGTTGATTATTTGGCAGGTCATATTAAAGGATCATTTCGTGGCAGGATTACCTCATGGCCGATTTTGATCTAGTCATTCTTGGTGGTGGCAGTGGCGGCTATGCAGCAGCCTTGCGCGCCTCCCAACTTGGCCTGAAGGTTGTCTTAATTGAGAAGGAAAAATTAGGTGGGACCTGTCTACATAAGGGTTGCATACCAACAAAAGCATTGCTGCACTCTGGTGAGATAGCAGATAACACTCGTCATGCCAGTGAGTTTGGTGTTAAGGCAGATTTTCATGCCATGGATATGAAGGCGGTTAATGCCTATAAAGATGGGGTGATTAACAAAGTACATAAAGGGTTAGAGGGCTTAGTTAAATCTAGAAATATTACCTATGTTGAAGGTAGTGGAAAATTAATAACAAAGAATACAGTTGAGGCGGGCGGAGTTAAATACACCGGTAAAAATGTAATTCTGGCAACTGGTTCCTACCCAAAAACATTACCTGGGCTTGAAATTGATGGCAAGCAAATTATTACCAGTGAACAAGCAATTAAACTTGATTTTGTTCCAAAGTCTGTAATTGTTTTAGGTGGTGGAGTAATTGGTTGTGAGTTCGCATCAGTTTGGAAATCATTTGGTGCTGAGGTAACAATTATTGAAGGATTGCCTCATCTAGTAGCGCTAGAGGATGAGTCATCTAGTAAGCAGTTAGAGCGGGCCTTTCGCAAGCGCGGAATAAACTTTGAACTTGGTATCAAGTTTAAATCTGCGCAAACTAGTAAGAAGGATGTAAAGATAACTCTTGAGGATGGTAAGGAGTTCTCTGCTGAAATCTTGTTAGTCGCCGTTGGCCGTGGCCCAGTATCTACCGGTCTTGGCTATGAAGAGGCTGGGATCAAAATGGATCGTGGGTATGTTTTAGTAGATGATAAATGCCGAACAAATGTGGCAGGAGTTTGGGCGGTTGGTGATTTGATTCCAACCTTGCAACTTGCCCATGTTGGTTTTGCTGAAGGAATATTGGTGGCTGAAGAGATTGCAGGTCTTAAGCCACGAGCAATTAATTACGATGGCATTCCCCGCGTTACCTACTCCGAACCTGAGGTTGCCTCGGTTGGTTTAACAACTGCAGCAGCAAAGGCGGCTGGCCATGATGTAGTTGAGTTAAATTATGATCTAGCGGGAAATGGTAAAGCTAATATTTTAAAGACCGCTGGGGCGGTTAAGTTGGTGGCTAAGAAGAATGGACCTATTTTGGGAATTCATATGGTGGGCTCGCGTGTGGGTGAGTTACTGGCAGAGGCACAATTAATCTTTAACTGGGAGGCTGAGGCTAGCGATGTTGCCCAACACATTCATGCCCATCCAACCCTCTCTGAGGCGATGGGTGAGGCACACTTGGCCCTAGCCGGAAAGCCATTGCACGCACATGGATAAAAGAGGAGGCAGAAATTAAATGACATTTTCATTAACTATGCCCGCACTCGGTGAATCAGTCACTGAAGGAACTGTTACCCGTTGGCTTAAAAAAGAGGGTGATCAGATTGCATTAGATGAACCATTATTAGAGGTCTCTACCGACAAAGTTGATACTGAAATTCCATCCCCAGTTGCTGGTGTATTACAAAAAATTGTTGTACCAGTTGACTCAACTGTGCCAGTTGGCGCAGAGCTTGCGGTAATTGCAGAGTCAGCAGGTTCTAACACCAAACCTGATGTTGTAGTTGTCGAGCATAAAACACTGATTACTACTCCTGTAGTAGAAAAAAATATTGAGCCAGCTGTCATAGTGCAAAATGTTGCTACACAACCAATTACTCAATCTATGCCTACAAATACTTCAGCTAATACAGGTGGTGCAACAATTGTTTCAATGCCAGCACTTGGGGAATCTGTAACTGAAGGAACTGTTACCCGATGGCTTAAGAAAGTTGGGGATCTAGTTACAGTCGATGAGGCGCTACTTGAAGTTTCAACAGATAAGGTTGATACCGAGATTCCATCTCCAGTATCTGGAACTATTTTAAGTATTGATGTTGCAGTTGATACAACTGTGCCAGTCGGTGCACGGCTGGCATCGATTGGTCTTACTGGAGCAACTGCTGCGCCAATTAATACTCCAATTCCGACACCAAATACTCTTATGCCAAATATTGCGGTACAAAAACCAGCCCCTGTAGTTACACCTACTACTTACGCTCCGATCGCATCGGTTGCAACTGCAACCCGCTCAGATGATGCATATGCAACACCGATAGTTCGAAAGCTAGCTGCTGAAGCTGGGGTTAATCTTGCAACTGTTAAAGGAAGTGGTGTGGGCGGGCGTATTCGCAAAGAGGATATCTTCGCTGCTACCCCACGTGCTACGGCTACACCAACTGCAGTAGCAATGGCAAGTATTAAAACTCCAGATAAGTCCACTGAAGCATCTACTCCTCGACCACCAGTTATAGCTTCACCACTTCGCGGCACAACAGTGAGTATGTCCAGGCTTCGTAAAGTTATCGCAGATCGCATGGTCGAGTCATTAAAGATCTCCGCGCAACTAACAACAGTAGTAGAGGTTGATGTAACAAAGATTGATCGCTTACGAACTGCTGCTAAAGCATCCTTTGAAGAGCGAGAGGGAGTTAAGTTAACCTTCCTACCATTTTTTGCAGTTGCAGTTTGTGAAGCGTTAAAGCAACATCCAGTTTTAAACTCATCTGTAGAGGGTGATCAGATTACTTATCACGCCGCAGAGCATTTGGGTGTGGCAGTTGATACCGATCGTGGATTATTAGTACCAGTTGTTAAAGATGCTGGTGATTTAAATATGGGTGGAGTTGCCCGAAGAATTTCAGATGTAGCAGCTAGAACAAGAGAAAATAAGATTACACCTGATGAGTTAGGTGGTGGCACATTTACATTAACAAATACTGGCTCTCGTGGCGCTCTATTTGACACTCCAATTATCAATCAACCACAGGTTGCAATTCTTGGTCTGGGCGCAGTTGTTAAGCGGCCAGTTGCTGTTAAAGATTCAGATGGTGGGGAGACAATTGCAATTAGATCGATGGTTTATCTTGCCCTCTCCTACGACCACCGAGTAGTAGATGGCGCGGATGCTGCGCGCTTCCTAGTGACATTAAAGGATCGATTAGAAGAAGGTCGCTTCGAATCTGATCTTGGTTTGTAATAGTGCCAAGAATAAATAGAGTAGCTGTAACTGGCGCAACTGGATTAATAGGAACAGCCCTAGTTGCTCAATTAAAAAGTGATGGATATCAGGTACAAAAATTAGTAAGACGCCCAGTTAGAACATCTGATGAGGTTTTTTGGGATCCTATTAAGGGTGAGATTGATACGCCATCTCTAGAAGGTGTGGATGCAATCTTTCACTTAGCTGGTGCATCAGTTGCTGGAAAACGTTGGTCTGCTGCATATCGCTCTGAAATACTAAACTCTCGTCTGCTTGGCACAACCACAATTGCCACCGCATGTGAGCAATTAAAACCTGCTGTTTTTATCTCGGCAAGTGCGATTGGCCATTATGGTGAGACAGGTAATCGCGCCGTTACTGAAGCAGATGGTGGTGGTACTGATTTTCTCTCAATAGTTTGCAGAGAGTGGGAGGCTGCCGCATCTCTTGCGCCAAGTGTTAGAACTATTAGATTGCGTACTGGAATAGTGTTAGACCCAACTGGTGGCGCATTGGGACAGATGTTGCCGTTATTTAAATTTGGACTTGGTGGAAAGTTAGGCTCTGGTAAACAGTGGTGGTCCTGGATTACTTTGCATGATCAAATTAAAGCGATGATATTTTTACTTAACTCAAAAATTGAAGGTGCGGCTAATTTAGTAACTCCAAATCCAGTTACAAATCAGCAGTTTACCGCCGCTCTTGCCCATGCATTAAAGCGTCCTGCGCTATTTCCAGCTCCAGCATTCGCTCTGCGAGCATTATTAGGCGGATTCTCAACTGAGCTGCTTGGCTCTAAAAGAGTTATGCCACAAGTTTTAACAAACGCTGGCTTTGAGTTTGATTACCCACATGTTTCAAATGCGTTGAATGAGTTAGTTAAATAACCTATCTAAAAGAGATCTCTCTAGCTTGATCAATGATTGTTGCAACTGTAATTATTTCCTCCACAGTAACTGGCCAAACACCACCTGATAGCGCCTTCTTAACCTGCAGATAAAACTCTGCATAATTTCCATCCACACCTGGATACTCAATCTTTTCATCTCCATACTGCAGATAGGTAGTACTTTTTGTGCTTTGCCCCCAAACGCCACCCTTTGGGTACTGACCACTTCGTAGTAAATCCTCCTGTGGGTCTAAATCATTAATTATTAAAGATCCGCCGTCACCAGTGATTCTAATTCGAGGACCTGGAGCGCCATTAATGGCACTTGCTGATAAATATGAATCAACACCGCTGTCATGTTTTAGTACCAAAGTAATGTCATCATCTGATCCGCCTCGGATTGATCTAACCGATGCTGTCACTAACTTCGCTGGTCCAAACCAATCAAGTGCTGTGGAAAGTAGATGCGGCTGTAGATCTAATAGATTTCCGCCACCTTCTTGGGCAGTTGAATTCTCTCGCCAAGAGTCCGGTGTTAAATCTGGGCGAAATCTTTCAAATCTAGAATCTAATCTAAATACCTTTCCTAACTTGCCCTCTTTAATTACCTTCTTTATGGTTAATGCATCGCTATCCCATTTGCGATTAAAGTAAGTAGTTACCCCAACTTTACTTTGATTGGCAACTGCAATTATCTCCTGTGTCTCCTTCAATGTCCGCCCCATTGGCTTATCCACTACAACTGGCACACCCGCTTTAAGGCCAGCAATCGCTAATTGGGCATGTGAACTATTTATCGTTGCAACAACTAGTAGATCAAGCTTTAATTTTAGAAGCTCATCGATGCTTGCAACTACCTGAGCATTAGGAAAATCTGAAGCTACAGCTAACTTGCGCTCAGCATTTGTAGTTAATACTCCAACAATTTCAAAATCCGCACCCTTAAGCAGTGGGGCGTGAAAATACCGCCCAGCTAATCCATACCCTGCAATTCCAACACGAGGTGCCACTTGAGAAGAGTACTACTTACCCTCACGCTGTAATCTAGAAGGCCACCAGATCTTTGGCCCGATATCATGAACTAAAGCCGGTACTAAAATCGATCTAACAATAATTGTGTCTAGCAATACGCCAAAAGCGACTGCGAAACCGATTTGAGCAAGTGGAACAAGTGGCAACAAACCTAGAACAGCAAAGGTTGCAGCCAATACAATTCCAGCTGAGGTAATTACTGCGCCAGTTACGGTTAAGCCCTTAATTACACCAGGACGGGTACCAATTTTTTGGGACTCTTCTCGCACTCGAGTCATTAAGAAAATGTTGTAATCAATACCTAATGCAACTAAGAATATAAATGCAAAGAGTGGGAAGGAGTTATCTCCCCCAGCAAATCCAAATATATGGTTAAAAACCAGCGCGCAAACACCTAAGGTTGCAAAGAATGAAAGCACAACAGTTCCAAGCAATAGAACTGCACTGAAAATACTTCTTAGGAGTACTCCAAGAATTAATGTAATTACAAATAGAATTATTGGGATAATTGTTCGATTATCCCGATCATTTGCAGTTCTAACATCAAAGTAAACCGCACTTGTACCACCTACTAAAGCTGTCGAGTCAGCGCTCTTAGCCAACTCACGTATTTTTGGAATATCATCACCAGCTTCAACACTATCTGGTGCTTTATTTAAGGTGACATTAATTATTGCTTTATTATCAATCACTTTTACCTTTGGTAGTGGCTGACCTGGAACCACAAAACCATCAAGAAGTGGTGAGACATCTGTAACTCCTGGCGCATTTCTTACCGCTGCACTTACTGCCTCAATTTTATCTGCGGCAACAACAATTTGAGTTGGATCCCCTTCACCACCTGGAAAGTGCGTCTCAAGTAGCTTTTGACCAACAACTGATTCAGGATTTCCCGTGAATGAATCAATCGTGCCAATACCATCAGCTTTTAATGTTGGAGCGGCTGAAGCAAGGAGTAATAAGAAAGTTCCAGAAATAATCCATGCCCGCCTTGGATTTTTTTCAATTACGTTGCCAACTTTGCTCCAAGTTCCAGACATAACATGATCATCACCATCAAACTCTGGCCTACGAGGCCAAAAAATCCAACGGCCGAATAGCAGTAGAAGCGCCGGTAACAAAGTAAGAATCGTAATCATTGAACAAACAATTCCGATTGCACCGATTGGCCCAAGGCTTGCAGTATTTGTTAACTGACTAAATAAAAGAGTTAATAATGAGATAGAAACTGTTGAACCCGATGCAAGAATTGGTTCCCACACACCTTTATAAGCAGCGCGCATCGCATCAAAGCGAGATTCAAAAAGATGTAGCTCTTCGCGATAGCGTGCGATTAACAACAGCGCATAATCGGTGGCAGCACCTATAACTAGCACCGACAAAATTCCTTGGGATTGACCATCAACATCAATGATGTCGTTCTTCGCTAAAAGATAAACAATTCCACCTGCAGTTGATAGAGCAAATAACGATGAAAGCAGCGGAATGATCCATAAGATAGGTGAGCGGTATACGACAATCAGGATCAGTGCTACTACAACAAGAGTGGAGAGGAGTAACTTAGAATCAATTTCACCAAATGCTTCAAACAAATCACCAAGTAATCCGCCAGGTCCGGTTACATATGAATCAAGTGAGTTTGCTTTGGCAAAGGGTGCAACATCTGCCCGCAACTCTTCAACGATGGCGGGCAGGACAGGTTGATCATTTGGCAATACTTTTGCAATTGCATTTCCATCTAAGGGTATATTTCCTAAAATTGCTTTTCCATCTGCGGATGGGAAGGCGGTAATTTGTTGGCCTGGGGCTAGGTAATCAGAGATTTTTGCGCTAGTTCCATCCAGTGTTAAATCGCCAACCTTAGTTAAGTGTTCATTTACCTTTGAAATTAATTGTGGGTTGATCTCACCCTCAAAAAGAACTAGTACCGGAAAATTAAATGAATCTTTACCAGAAAATGTCTGAATTACGTCAGAAGCTTTGGTGGCTTCAGCTCCCTTAGGCAAAAATGAAGAGTTGTTGTTCTCTTGAACTGAGGTTAACTTGCCAAAAAGTGGGCCAAATACGCCAGTTATGATGAACCAGGCAATTACAACCAACATCGCAATCGCAAAAGGCTTACGATTTTTGACAGTTACAGAACTCTTACTTTTTCCAGCCATGGGTATAAAAGCCTTTCGGTAATAAGGATTAGGGGGTAAATCTATCAGCGATGCTATTTTGCTCACACCAACGGCACGCAAGGTCACAACCTTTAGCCAAATATTCATCTGCCAATTAGGCTATATGTGTGAGTTCAACCTTAATTACACAGAAAATACTCAGAATTGAAGAGCTCGGGGTAATTGATTATCTGCCTGCTTGGCAATTACAAAAAGAGATACAAGAAAAAGTAATTAATAATATTGATCCTAATACTTTATTGCTTCTCCAGCATTCATCGGTTTATACCGCAGGCCGTCGTACTGAAATTACTGATCGCCCTTTAGATAACACTCCGGTAATTGATGTTGATCGGGGCGGAAAAATAACCTGGCATGGGCTTGGACAAATTGTTGGTTATCCAATTATCAAATTAAAAAATTCAACCGATGTAGTTGGTTTTGTAAGAGAGCTAGAGACCGCTCTTATTGAAATATGTGATGAGTTTGCAATTAAGGCAGAGCGCTACTGCGAGAGAAGTGGTGTTTGGATTAGAGATGAAAAGGGTGATCGTAAAATTGCGGCAATTGGATTACGGGTGGCAAAGGGTGTGACGATGCATGGCTTTGCACTTAATGTAAATCCAGATCTATCTGCATACGCCAAAATTATTCCTTGCGGTATTGCAGATGCCAAGGTGACCTCACTCTCGGCTGAGCTTGGCCGAGATATTACGACCTCAGAGGTAATGCCGATATTAAAAAGATATATTTTGCCTATGTTAGAGCGAGTGTCACAATGAGTATCGATCCAAATGGTCGCAAACTGCTGCGAATTGAAGCTCGTAATGCCCAAACACCAATTGAAAGAAAGCCTGAGTGGATTAAGACCAAAGCAAAGATGGGACCTGAGTACACAAAACTTCGTTCATTAGTTGTTAAAGAAGGTCTTCATACCGTATGCCAAGAAGCTGCATGTCCAAATATTTTTGAGTGCTGGGAAGATAGAGAAGCAACATTTTTAATTGGTGGAAGTGCCTGCACAAGAAGATGCGACTTTTGCAACATTGATACCGGCAAACCTGATCCATTAGATCGTGATGAACCAAGAAGGGTTGCCGAGTCGGTTAAAACTATGAATTTAAAGTATGCAACTATTACTGGAGTTGCCCGCGATGATCTAGATGATGAGGGTGCTTGGCTTTATGCTGAAACAATCTCTCAAGTACATGCTTTAAATCCTGGTGTAGGTGTTGAGATGTTAGCCCCTGACTTTAGTGGCCATGCACACCTGCTGAATCAGGTATTTGAAACCCGCCCAGAGGTATTTGCTCATAATCTTGAGACTGTGCCAAGAATATTTAAAGAGATACGTCCTGCATTTAGATATGACAGATCCCTTAATGTAATTACCCAAGCAAGAGATTTTGGATTAATAACTAAATCAAACTTAATTTTAGGAATGGGTGAAAGTAGGGATGAGGTTTCGCAGGCGCTGGCTGATTTGCGAGATGCTGGTTGTGATCTGATTACAATCACCCAATACCTGCGGCCAAGTAGCAAACACCACCCAGTAGTTCGTTGGGTTAAGCCAAATGAGTTTGTGGAGTTGAGTAAAGAGGCGCAAGAAATAGGATTTCTTGGTGTTATGAGTGGTCCATTGGTACGTTCTAGCTATAGAGCAGGTCGTCTCTACAACCAGGCGATGGCTGCCCGAGCAGTTAAGTAAAGGAGAAAAATGTTTGGTCGTAAGAAGAAAGAAAAAGAGTTGTTAAAAGATGGTGCACCCCAGAAGCAATCTCAGATCTCTGTTTTAAAGGATGCATATAAGTTAGTTAAAAATGACTCACCAATGGCAATTCTTTGGTGCTTACTTGTATTTGTACTAATTTTAACATTTGGCGTAATTATTGGAAATAATTTAGGTCACCCAATCTATGCCGGCTTTCTTTCACTACCACTTGCATTTTTAGCAGGTTTTTTCTTATTTACTAGATTTGCTAATACTGCAGCCTTCTCATCAATTCAAGGACAGCTTGGTGCAGGAGCTAGTGTGTTGATGTCAATAAAAAGAGGATTCATAACAACACCTGCAGTTGCTGTTAATCGTGATCAGGATATGGTTCACCGGGTGTCTGGTAAGGCTGGAATCATTTTAGTTGGTGAAGGTGGCTTTGCTGTTCGCACATTAATGCAGGATGAAAGACGCAAGATGGAACGCTTCTTATCTGGTGTGCCAGTGACTGAAGTTTTAGTAGGAGATGGCCAAGGTCAGGTTTCAATTCGCAAATTACAAAAACATTTAAAGAAATTGCCTAAAAAGCTAAGTACCGTCCAACTTCGTGAGGTTCGGGCTCGCTTGCGCTCTGTTGGTGGCTTAAACATTCCAATGCCAAAGGGACCAATGCCAACAAGTAATCGGATGCCTAAGCGTTAGTAAATCTCTCTAATAGTTTGACTTTGTGTAAAGTGATCATGAAATGCTCGGCCATCTTTAGTAAAGATTGCTGGTAGCACCAAGCAGATGAGCAGAGTGCGCAGGAGTACTCTTTGTGGTGAGACTCTTAATTGATCTGGAAAACTGACAACTTTTACCGCCATAAGCCGTTGTCCTGCTGAGGCTTGAAATAAAGTTGTAAACAGGGTTACCTCAAGGAAGAAAATAATTAAGGTGTTAAAGCTGCTCTCTGGTAAAAAAGTGGGGCCTAGTAAGGCAACAATTAACCGGCACATCGTCCAATCAATCACCAAGGCTAAAAGCCGCCTACCAAGGGAGGCCTCAGGTGATATTTGCGGCAATTGGTCAAAACTCATGCGCTAACCCTAGCCCTACCCAACTCTAGAAACATAGTTGTAACACAAGGGTTACTGCTTTTTCATTATTCTCTACTAGATTTTACCTATCTGAATCGGTGCATTGTGGCCCTGACTTTCAGCACTATTAATTCTTAGGAGAATAGATGTTTAAGAATTCAGCAGAGATCTTCGATTACATCAAGAAAAATGATGTAAAACTTATCGATGTAAGGTTTATTGATCTGCCAGGCATTCAACATCACTTTAATGTGCCAGTTGAATCATTTGATGAGAGTGTATTTAAAGATGGCTTAATGTTTGATGGATCCTCAATCAGAGGTTTCCAATCAATTCATGAATCAGATATGAAGTTACTGCCAGTTCCATCTTCGGCATACCTTGATCCATTCCGTAAAGAAAAAACTTTAATTATTCTCTTCTCAGTCCATAACCCAAGTGATGACTCTGCATACTCACGTGATCCACGTGGTGTAGTTGCAAAGGCGGTTGAATTCATGCGTGGTACTGGAATTGCAGATACTGCATTTTTTGCACCAGAGGCTGAGTTCTATGTTTTTGATAGTGTGCGATTTGAAACTGGAATGAATCAAGCTTTCCACCATATTGATTCCTATGAAGGTGCTTGGAACACAGGAATTGAAGCTGATGCTGATGGCACACCAAATCGTGGTTATCGCACTCGTATTAAGGGTGGCTACTTCCCAGTCTCCCCTACCGATCAATTCGCAGATCTTCGCGATGAGATGGTGATGAATCTTGGTAAAGCAGGGTTGCTAGTTGAACGTGCTCACCATGAGGTAGGAACCGCTGGACAGATGGAGATTAATTATCGCTTCAGCGATATTTTAACCGCCGGTGATGAACTGATGAAATTTAAATACATCATTAAGAACACGGCTTGGGAAGCAGGCAAGACAGCAACCTTCATGCCAAAACCATTATTTGGCGACAACGGTTCTGGAATGCATGTTCACCAATCACTTTGGAAAGATGGCAAGCCATTATTCTGGGGTGAGGGTTATGGCGACCTATCTGATATGGCTCGTTGGTATATCGGTGGCTTACTAAAGCATGCACCATCACTTCTAGCCTTCACCAATCCAACTGTTAACTCATATAAGCGCTTAGTACCAGGGTATGAAGCACCAGTTAACTTGGTTTACTCAGCTAGAAATCGCTCTGCTTGTATTCGTATTCCAATTACTGGATCTAATCCAAAGGCAAAGCGAATTGAATTCCGTTGCCCTGATCCATCATCTAATCCATATCTAGCATTTGCTGCGATGTTGATGGCAGGACTTGATGGAATTCAAAACAAGATCGAGCCACCAAAACCAGTTGATAAGGATCTGTATGAATTAACAGGAGCAGAGGCTGCCGCAATTCCACAGGTTCCAGGCTCACTTGATGCAGTTCTAAATAATCTTGAAAAAGATAATGAGTTCTTAACTCGTGGGGGTGTATTTACTAAGGATCTAATTGATACTTGGATCGACTTTAAGCGCAAGCAAGAGGTTGATTATGTTCGCCTTCGTCCACACCCAGCGGAGTTTGAGCTTTACTACGATCTATAAGATCTACTTTAAAACGCCTCAGTTAAAAGCTGGGGCGTTTTTTATTTAACTTTTACTTCTGCGACGGTATGAGTAGATTGCAAAAAATAGACCAGTCGTGATAAAAAATGCAGAGGCAATGTAAATAGTTATTGGATACTTTTTCTCCTCAGTATTTGTTACCCCTTCAGCGCTAACCTCACCCTGGCCAAAGGTGAATTTATACTCCCCCTCAACCGCATGACCATCAGCAGAGACCACGTGATAGAAGACTAAAACAGCTCCTTTCACTGTGTTAGGTGAAAGAGTCAAGGTAATGGTGTTACCACTTAACATTTCATCATTTTCACTTACCTGATCCCCCACCGCATTATTAACCACAACAAAATTTGCCTTTTCACTACCGATATTTTGTAATTCCTCATCAAACTCCAGAGTGATCTGCTCTGGCCATACCTCTACAACACTTCCTGCTACAGGATTTGAGAAGATAAGTTTTGTGTGGGCACCTGCAGTTGGCATATTTGTTATTACCGGAAATAAGCTAATTAATA
>CANKTS010000011.1:0-15954 GCA_947486485.1 Actinomycetota bacterium
AACACCATGTGCGCGGCCGATGCGACCTACGACAAGTTGCAAAATTATCGAACCTCGTCTGCCTCGATTAAATCAACCCGAACTGAGCGACCAGCAATTGCGCTGACCACAGTGCGAAGTGCTTTTGCAGTGCGACCATTGCGGCCAATTACCTTACCAATATCCTCTGGGTGAACACGCACCTCTAAAGTTGTACCACCGCGAGAAGTTTTCTCAGTAATTACAACCTCTGCTGGGTTATCGACAATACCTTTTACTAAATGCTCTAGCGCTTCATCAATCATTATTAACCTTTTGTTGGTGCGTCAGCTTTTGCCTCATCTGTGGCAACCGCTGTTACATCTTCTGAAATAACCTCAGGATTAGCAAGGCTAGCCTCAGCAACCTCTGCTACTACCTCTTCAACTGTTGGTGCTTGACCAACCTCAGGAACAGAAACCTTGGCAGTTGCGATTGGTGCTTCATACGCTGGCTCATTAATAATTTCACCATCTGCGCCACGACGCTCTTTAATCTTTGTTGCCTTACCAGTTAATTTACGTAGATAGTAAAGCTTCGCACGCCGAGCAGAGCCGTGACGAACAATCTCAATCTTTTCAATTACTGGTGTGTGCACTGGGAAGGTTCGCTCAACACCAACACCGTATGAAATTTTACGAATTGTAAATGATTCACGAATTCCAGAACCAGAGCGGGCAATTACTACACCTTGGAAAACCTGAATACGACTCTTGCTGCCTTCAATAACTCGAACATGGACTTTTAACTCATCGCCAGAACGAAATGATGGGATGTCTTTGCGAAGTGAGGCGGCATCAACAGCATCTAATACGTTCATGTTTTGTCCTAATCGTTTAAATTTTATAGTCAATCAATTATTTTGAATGAAGACCGTATCTTGCCACAGCAGGGGGTGTTAGATCAATTTGAGTTCAGATTAAGGGCAAAAGCGCAGCGTGTAAGGCAGGACCGGCACAAATGACTAGCTCGCTATTCGGAGCTCCGCCTCCTCGACCAGAAATAATCGCACCCGCCTCAGTTGCAACCAAACCGCCAGCTGCATGATCCCACTCCTTAAGTGAGGCTTCAAAGTAACCATCAATTGCCCCCATTGCGACATAGCAAAGATCAACTGCTGCTGCGCCATTTCTTCTTAAGTCGCGGATTTTTGGTAACAGCTTTGCCATCGCCTCACCTTGACTAACTCTTAGATTTAAATCATATGCAAAACCAGTTGCAAGCAGCGCTTTATCTAAAGTAATTGGATCATTACACTTAATTTTATTTCCGTTATATGTAGCACCCCCACCTCGAGTGGCAGACCAAAATCCATTAATACTTGGTGCATAAACCACGCCAACTAATACGCCATCTTTATCTTTAGCTGCAATTGAAACATTCCAGCCTGGCAGTCCATATAGATAATTTACGGTTCCATCTAATGGATCGATCACCCAGGTAACTCCAGAGCTACTAGCCTTAGCTGAACCCTCCTCCGCGATAATTCCATCATCACCGCGTGCTGCTAATAATTGTTTAACTATTAACTCCTCTGCCTGTTGATCCATCTGAGTTGCAAAATCAACCGCTGAACTTTTCTCAGTAAAGGTAAAGGTGGCAGGACGGTTCATTAAATGTGCTCCGGCCGATCTTGCTACCGATTCGGCTAGCTTTAATAGTTCTGCGCTCACCAGGTTATCTAAGCATGAAATGTGAAGGGTGATTTGTGTGTGGCAGGTTTATCTCACCTTGCAGTTATGGCAATCTACTCTCATGAGTGAACCAACTGATCTACGGCTAACTGGGCGATCTGCCGACGGCAGTGAGCTTGAGTTGGTAGATCAAGATGGTAATCAATACAACCTAAGAATTAGTGACACGCTGCGCGCCAACGTTAATCAACCAAGGCTATCTGCAGTTATCAATATTGATGAGGTAATAACTACAACTGTTAAAGAGGTCCAAGCTAGATTGCGCAGCGGAGAAACAATTGATTCGATCTCCCGAACCACAGATTGGTCAATTGAGAAGATTGAAAATTATGCTGGACCTATTTTGCAAGAGCGTGCTTTTATTATCTCCCAAGCACTTGTTACTCAAATTCGCCGCGAACCTCATGCGCCATATCTTGAGACCGCTGTTGCTAATCAATTATCACCACGTGGTGTTGATATGAATACCATAGAGTGGAACACATTCCGCTTACCTAATGGTGATTGGAATTTAATCCTCTACTACCCAATTCGTGATGGTGCACCGAGTGAGATAAAGGGTGAGGCGGTTTGGCTATTTAATTTAGGCAGGCGTGCACTTACTGCCTACGATGATGGTGCTCGCTGGATTGGTGGCGAGGTAAAGGTTAAGCAAGCTGTGCAAACTTATGGCAGCATCCCACAAACTGAAGCACCTAGACTTGTTTCAATTAAAGAAAATGTTGCACCTTACGCACCAACTCCACTTGCTGCAGTTGAAGAGATAGATCAAGATGCAAAACGAGATGGTGTAACTAGAAGAATAAAAATTCCATCTTGGGATGACATTATGTTTGGCAAAAAGGATGAGGATTAAGCAAGTAAGAGTGGAATTGCAATCTCAATATCAGTAACTCCACCATGATGTCCCACCATTGATGTTTCCTCCCGAACCCTTGCAGGATCTACTAAAATTAAATCATTGTTAGGAATTGCAATTAAATCTCCCATCCGCTCCACTGAATCCTCACTCACAACCGGTCCAAACAATCCACTAGAAATTGCCTCTGCTCTACTAATTACCGCTGCCTTATCACCCAAAAATTCACGCCACTGCAAAACAGTTTCAGCAGCTGCGCCATCTTTAATATAAATATGTCTAGCTCTTGGCTCACCACCGATTAATGTCACATTCTCAAGTAACTTATTATCTTGACCTAAAATTAGTTGCTCTGTGCTATTTACCATTCCATGGTCTGAGGTAATCCAAATTCGAGTATCACTTGGTACTAACTCCTTGACCTTGGAAACAAACTCTGCAATTTGGGCAAGGGCTGTAAGCCACTTATCTGAACCAACCCCATCACTATGACCTGCTGCATCTAAGGTATTTAAGTATGTGTAAACAAATGAAGGTTGTGGTTTTAGTGCAAGTGCAACTGCAGTTGCCATCTCATCAACTCCATTTGCACCAATATACCTAGCACCACGAAGTGCTGCTTGAGTGAAACCACTTGCCTCATACCGTTTAGCTGCAACATGTGAAACAGCTACTCCAGCTGCTGCTGCACGTTCAAATAATGTTGGCACCTTCTGCCATATAACTGGATCTACTCGCTCATCCCACTTAAGTGCATTTAACAATCGATTATCACTTCTGGGAACTCTAACGGTGTAACCGAGCATGCCATGAACTCCTGGCAATACTCCAGTTCCTAATGTGGACAAACTAGTTGCAGTAGTTGATGGAAAATTAGCATTAAGTTTTTTAACCAGCTTTAAACTCTCTAAGACTGAAAATTGATCTGCATACTTATCAAATGCATCCTGTCCCATCCCATCAATGAGAATCAAACACTCCCGCATCTGGGATTGACCTAATGCGAGGGTGTCGGTGGTACCAGCAATTGATAGTGAGTTAAAGATAGAGTTTGTTAAATCAGCTAAACCAAAATTTTCAGTACTCAATTAGAAAGATTCTCTCCAGCATAGATACTCATCGCTTTAGCCATAAAAGCTGCACACCCTGGTGCATATTTGTCATAGTTTTGAGTAAACCTTGGATCTGAAACATACATTGCGCCTAATCCAATATAGGCATCCTTAGTTGGAGTCCAAAAAACGCTGACCCAGTTGTAATGAATCTTTATTAATTTTTGCACCTCTGGGGAGTTAGCAGCTTTTTGTAAGATAAATGCATCTGCAACATCTTTAATGTTATCACTGCCTAATTTAAAGAGTTTTTGTTGATCTTCCTCACTCATTGATTTTAATTTTAAATTACTTTCTACATACTCCTTGGGCCATCGCTGGGCTGCCTCTTGCTCATATGGATTAGTAATCGACATAGATAAAGGATAGCGGGTAGCCTGAGCCGGTGATTAAATACTCGACAGAGGTTGCAACTGCACAAAAAAATGGCTCACCAATAGTTGCTCTTGAGTCAACAATTATTAGTCATGGTCTACCTCGCCCCAAGAATTTAATAGTTGCTCAAGAAGTAGAGGCAATTGTTCGTAATGCTGGTGCAATCCCAGCAACTATTGCAATTATTGATGGCACAGTATGTGTTGGACTAGATCAGAAACAATTAGAAAGAATTGCAACTGATGACCAAATTGTTAAAGCATCAGTTAGGGATCTTGCATTAATTCAGGTAGGTAAGAAGAGTGCCGCAACAACTGTGGCAGCAACTGCTCACATCTCCTATCTTGCTGGAATAAATGTTTTTGCAACCGGTGGCTTAGGTGGAGTACACCGTGGGAACTCATTTGATGAGTCTGCTGATTTAGTTGCTATGTCAAAGATTGCGATAATTATAATTTCAGCTGGTGTGAAATCTATTTTAGATGTACCAGCAACATTAGAGAGATTAGAGACACTATCAATTCCAGTGCTTGGCTATAAAACCAAAATTTTCCCTGGTTTCTACCTAACCGATTCTGGCTATTTAATTGAGCACCAGGTTAATTCTGCTAATGAGATTGCGCAGATCTGGCGGGCAAGAGCTGAATTAAAAACAGATGAGTGCTCAGTTATAGTGGCTAATCCAGTTAAGAATCAAATGGATTTAAATCTACATGAAAAACTTTTAACTACTGGCTTGGCACTAGCTGATAAAAATAAAATTACCGGTAAAGAGGTAACACCATTTTTACTTGAACATTTTCACACCAATAGTGATGGTGAGTCACTGCGAGTAAATATCGAGATTATTAAGGCCAATGCCCAACTCGCAGCTGAAATAGCAATCGCACTTAAATAATGGGCGCAATTTTATGTATAGGCGACATCATGTTAGATGTTGTAACTCGGATTAACCAGGATATAAATGTTGGTTCAGATACTAAGGCGCAAATAAGTACTCATGGCGGCGGAGCGGCTGCAAATGTTGCAACCTGGCTTGGCCACTTAGGTGCGGATGTTTACTTGGTTGCACGAGTTGGTGAGGATGCAGCTGGGGCAACAGTTTTAGCAGAGCTAGATAAATATAAGGTTAAACACGGCAATCAAATTATTAAGGGTGGGCGCACTGGGGTGGTTGTTGTGTTAGTTGATAAAAATGGAGAGCGGACAATGTTTCCCGATTCTGGTGCTAACTCTGGAATTGGGTTATCGGACCTACCAAATCTTGATACATTCTCAACTGCTTATATATCTGCATATGCATTAATTAATCCAAAATCACGTACTGGTGTCATAAAAATAATTGAAGAATTAAGAAAATCAAATATCTTGATTGTCTTCGACCCAGCAACAGTTGGTGCCCTAAAAGAGGTTGGTAAAGAAGAGGTTTTAAATTGGCTTTTAGGAGTCGATTTACTTCTAATGAACCTGGAAGAAGCAGATTATCTAACTCAAGAGAAGGATCCAGAAGTTGCAATTGAGAAACTACTTCAGTTTTCTAAAACTGTCGTAATTAAACTTGGCAAAGATGGCGCGATTGCTAAAACAAGAGGTGAAGATTTATACAGAATTTCAGCCCTACCTTCTAATGTTGTAGATACCACCGGTGCCGGAGACTCTTTTGCAGCGGGATTTATTAGTAGCTGGCAATCAAATGGTGATTTAAATACTGCTTTAAACGCTGGCACAGAGTTAGCTGCTAAGTGTGTTGCACATATCGGTGCCAGACCGCTTGTCGCTCCCCACTAAAGAGTGATTTCATTGGCAAGATACGGCCTATGGCCAAAACACCTAAAGTAGTTGCACCTAAAGCAGGAGAAAATCCTGGCCGCATAATTGATATTGATGTTGGCTCTGAAATGTCAGAGTCATTTTTAGAGTATGCCTACTCAGTAATTTACTCCCGCGCACTTCCTGATGCTCGTGATGGTCTAAAGCCTGTGCAACGTCGCATCTTGCATCAGATGAATGAGATGGGACTTCGTCCAGATAAAGGACATGTTAAGTGCGCACGAGTTGTTGGCGATGTAATGGGAAAGCTACATCCACATGGTGATGGCGCAATTTATGATGCGATGGTTCGTATGGCGCAATCTTTTTCTATGCGCCTGCCGTTAATTGATGGTCATGGAAACTTTGGTTCATTAGATTCTGGTCCTGCAGCGATGCGTTATACCGAATCCCGCCTTGCCCACTCTGCCATGATGATGGTGGATGAGTCAGATGAAGACACAGTTAACTTCGGTGCAAATTATGATGGTCAAATATTGGAGCCACAGGTACTACCTGCCGCATTCCCAAATCTATTAGTAAATGGTGCAACCGGTATTGCAGTTGGTATGGCTACCAATATGGCGCCGCATAATCTTGGTGAGGTAATTTCAGCTGCTAAGTACTTAATGGAAAATCCAAAGGCAACCTTAAAACAGTTAATGAAGTTAGTCCCTGCTCCTGATTTTCCAACTGGCGGTTACCTAGTTGCAACTGAAGGCTTAGCTGATGCCTATGCCAAGGGCCGTGGCTCATTTAAGGTTCGAGCAACTGCGGTAATTGAAAAGATCACCTCTCGCAAACAGGGAATTGTAATTACTGAGCTGCCATACAACATCGGACCTGAAAAAATTGTTGAGAAGATTGCAGATCTGGTTAAATCTAAAAAGGTATTAGGTATCTCAGATATTGTCGATCTATCAGATGGTCAATCTGGAACTAAGGTAGTAGTTGAGATTAAAAATGGTTATGAGCCGGTTGAGGTATTGGAAAATCTATATCGCCTTACCCCAATGGAGGATGCTTTTTCAGTTAACGCAGTTGCCTTGGTAAATGGCAAGCCATTAACTCTTGGGCTTAAAGATCTATTACAGGTATTTATTGATCACCGAATTGAGGTAGTAAAGCGGCGCTCAATCTTCCGCAAAGCGAAAGCACAAAATCGTCTAAATTTAGTAGATGGACTTCTTAAAGCAATTGTTGATATTGATAAGGTAATTAAGTTAATCCGGGCAAGTGAGGATGCAACTGTTGCTAAAGCTGGCTTAATTAAGACATTTAAGTTAAGTGATGAGCAATCTACCTACATATTGGATATGCCGCTGCGTAGATTGACCAAGATGAGCAAAATTGAACTAGAGAATGAGGCAAAAGAATTAAAGGCTACAATCTCCACCTTAACTGCGATCCTAAAAACTGAGGAGAGCATCAAAGCCAAGGTCTCCGAGGAGTTGTCTGAAATTGAAAAGAAGTATGCCTCACCTCGCCGCACCCGCCTTGTTGCGTAAGCAACTTTGATATCAACTAACGCCCTCGAACTTCGCGCTGCCGCAAGGCTTCTGGTTAAAGATGTAACAGTTCGAATTAATCATGGTGATCGCATTGGTTTTGTTGGTCGAAATGGTGCAGGTAAATCAACACTTGCCAAAGTATTAGCAGGTGAGATCATGCCAGCAGGTGGTGTTATTAACCGCAGCGGCAAGATTGGTTATCTGCCGCAAGATCCTAGAACTGGTGAGGATCAAGGAAGTGTGATTGATCGAATTCTTTCAGTTCGTGAGTTAGATCAAATAAGTAAACGAATGCGCACTGTTGAAGAGGAGATGTCTACCTCAGAGGGTGTTGAATTAGAGAAAGCAATGGAGCGATACACCAGAGTAGAACATGAGTTTTCAACTGCTGGTGGATATGCCGCAGCTGCTGAGGCTGAGGCAATTGCCTCCTCCCTTGGTGTGCCAAATCATCTATTTGATCAAGAGTTAAGCGCATTATCTGGTGGACAGAGAAGAAGAATTGAACTTGCTCGAATTCTATTTTCTGGCGCTGAAACGCTTCTATTAGATGAGCCTACTAACCACTTAGATGCTGATTCTATTATCTGGTTACGTGAATATCTCTCAAAATACTCTGGTGGATTAGTAATTATCTCCCATGATGTGAATCTAATTGAGACTGTTGTTAATAAGGTTTTCTATATCGATGGCAATCGAAATGTAATTGATGTATATAACATGGGCTGGAAGCAGTATTTATTACAACGTGAGCAAGATGAACATAGGCGCAAACGTGAGCGAGCAAATGCGGAAAAGAAAGCTGAGATTTTGCAAAAGCAGGGTGAGAAGATGCGGGCTAAAGCATCTAAGGCAACCGCAGCCCAAGGAATGCTTCGTCGTGCTGAAAAACTTCGTAGCTCACTCGATGATGTTCGGATTAAAGATAAGGTGGCAAAGCTACGCTTTCCAACACCATCACCATGTGGTAAAACTCCAATATCTGCTCATGATCTATCTAAATCATACGGTTCACTTGAAATCTTTACCGATGTTGGGGTAATTATTGATAAGGGTTCGCGGGTAGTAATTCTGGGATTAAATGGTGCTGGTAAAACTACATTACTTCGTATTTTGGCCGGAGATCTTGAATCAGATACTGGTGAGGTAACTGCTGGTCATGGCTTAAAGATTGGTTACTACGCCCAGGAGCATGAGTCACTTGATTTTGACCGCACAGTATTAGAGAACATGATGTCTGCTACCCCAAATATTAGAGAGCCAGAGGCTCGTAATGTGCTTGGTTCATTTCTATTTGTCGGCGATGATGTTCATAAACCAGTTAAAGTATTAAGCGGTGGTGAGCGAACTCGACTAGCACTTGCCACACTTGTTGTTAGCGCAGCAAATGTCTTACTTCTTGATGAGCCAACAAATAACTTAGATCCAGCCTCCCGTGATGAGATCTTGGCAGCGTTAAGTGAGTATCAAGGCGCAGTTATTTTAGTCTCCCATGATGAGGGCGCAGTTGCTGCATTAAAGCCTGAGCGAGTTATTTTGCTCCCAGATGGAGATGAAGATTTATGGAAAGAGGATTACTTCGATCTAATTAGTATTGATTAAGCGTCAATCCGCTCACGATCAATATCAGCACTTGAAATAAAGTCTTTGCGAGGTGCAACCTCATTACCCATTAGCAACTCAAACATTGCCTCAGCTTTTGTAACATCTTTCATTGTAATTCTGCGAAGAGTTCTCTTCTCTGGATCCATTGTGGTCTCACGTAATTGATCAGCATCCATCTCGCCTAATCCTTTATAACGCTGGATTGGCTCTTTCCATCTCTTGCCATCCTTCTTAAGGGATGTGATAACTTTTTTCATCTCATCATCAGAGTAGGTGTAGTAGATCTCCCCTTTTTTGCCACCAATAACATCAATTCGGTGCAGGGGCGGGATCGCAGCAAATACTCGACCCGCTTCAACAAGGGGGCGCATATAGGAGTTAAATAATGTTAAAAGCAGGCATCGAATATGCGCGCCATCAACATCAGCATCTGACATCAAAATAACTCTGCCATACCTTGCCTCGGTAATCTCAAATGATTTTCCACTACCTGCGCCAATTGATTGAATAATTGATGCACACTCATTGTTCTCAAGCATCTGAGAGAGTGAGGCCTTTTGCACATTTAAAATCTTTCCTCGAATTGGCAAGATCGCCTGAAACTCTGAGTTTCTAGCAGCCTTGGTAGTTCCTAGCGCTGAATCTCCCTCAACAATAAATAACTCAGTCCGCTCCGCCTCATCTGATCTGCAATCCGATAATTTTGTTGGAAGAGATGAGCTCTCAAGTGCATTTTTTCTGCGTTGTAAATCTTTGTGGGCTCTTGCTGAGATTCTAGTTCTAGAGGCATTAGCAATCTTCTCTAGAATTAATCGCCCAGTTGCTTTTTCAACTCTTTTTGTAGTGGTAAAAAATGCCTTCATCTCATCGGCAACAACCTGCCCAACTATCTTTGCAGCTGCTGCTGTTCCTAAAACCTCTTTAGTTTGTCCCTCAAATTGTGGTTCAGACATACGAACTGTGACAACTGCAGTTAATCCCTCCTGCACATCATCTTTAATAACATCGGCCTCATTATTTTTTAAAGTTTTAGTAGCACGAAGGGCGTCATTGACCGCCTTAGTAATCGCTTTTTCAAAACCTGCCACATGTGTTCCACCCTTTGGAGTTGAGATAATGTTTACAAATGAAGCAATAGTTGCCTCATAACCATTACCCCATTGCATTGCAATATCAACGCCCATCTCCCGATCAACCTCAGTGGGAGTCATATGCCCTTTTTCATCTAAGACTGGAACATTTTCACTGTATGCACCAGAGCCTGAGAGCCTAATTACCTCACCTACTGGATCATCAGGGCGCAGGAATGTGCAGAACTCTGAGATACCGCCTTTGTGGAAAAAAGTCTCAGTTGTTTTAGTTTTAGTGCGACGATCATTAACAACCAAGGTCAGACCTGGCACTAAATAAGAGGTCTGCCTTGCTCTGGCGTAAATATCCTCAATTGCAAGCTGCGCCTCTTTTAGGAAAATCTGTTTATCAAACCACCACTTAATTCTTGTGCCAGTTACCTTTGCTGAAACCTTGCCAATAACCCGAAGTCCTGATTTTTCACTAAAAGTTGCATTTGGTCCTTCACCTTCAAATATTCCAGCATGACCACGTTTAAATGACATCCAATAAATTTTGCTATCGCGGTCAACCTCAACATCAAGTCGGGAGGCAAGTGCGTTAACAACAGATGCGCCAACACCATGCAAACCACCAGAGGCTGCGTATGAACCACCACCAAACTTTCCACCAGCATGAAGTTTTGTCATAACCACTTCAACACCGGTAAGTCCAGTCTTTGGTTCCTTATCTACTGGAATACCACGACCATCATCATGAACCTCAACAGATCCATCTGCTTCTAAATTTATTTCAATTGTTTTGCAATGACCTGCTAATGCTTCATCAACTGCGTTATCAATTATTTCCCAAAGACAATGCATAAGACCACGCGAGTCTGTGGTACCGATATACATGCCAGGTCGTTTGCGAACTGCATCTAATCCTTCAAGGACAGATAAATCTTTGGCGGTATAACTGCTGATAATCGCAGCAGAGGTGCCATCATTAGGTTTTGCGATTTTGATTGCCACGGGCGCCAAGATTAACTGTGGTCATACCACATATAGTTGATCCGCGCCGATAGTGACCCATTTTTATCGATAACTGATATACAAATGAGATATATCCAACATATTCTCAGCATTTAAGCGTAAAATTTACTTAAATGAAATCAAATATGCTGCCGGGAATAAAGTATTCATGGTTTGATGTTCCCCTGATAGTAAATAAGAGATGGGGTAAGTAATGAGCGAGCAGATCACAATGGAGCAAACACCATTAAATTCATTAGATCGGTGTGATCGTTGTGGCGCCCAGGCTTATGTACGAGCTATCTTGGTTTCAGGTGGACAACTTCTATTTTGTTCACACCACGCTAAAGAGTATGCCGAGGGTTTAAAGCCAGTAGCTGCCCTTATTCAAGATGAGTCTCAAAAATTAACTGCGCAAGCAGCTAAGTAATTACTCGCTAACAAACCCAGCATCGCGGTGGCTACCATCGCAAAATGGCTTCTCTTTTGAAGCACCGCAGCGACATAATGAAAAATCTGTCTTAGTTTCAACCACATTACCCTCAGCATCAACAAAATCAACGGTGCCGGTAACTCTGATTGAAGCATTTTTCTTAAACTGCATCTTTGCCTTATCGCTCATTTTCTTCTCCCTTAATCTAGGTAATCGCGTAGTACTTGAGATCTTGATGGGTGACGAAGTTTGGACATCGTCTTAGATTCAATCTGGCGAATACGCTCACGAGTAACCCCGTAAACCTTGCCAATTTCATCTAATGTTTTTGGTTGACCATCTGTTAAACCAAATCGCATTGCCACAACCCCTGCTTCACGTTCAGATAATGTATCTAGAACTGAGTGCAACTGTTCTTGTAATAATGTGAATGAGACTGCATCTGCTGGCACGATAGCTTCAGAGTCCTCAATTAAATCTCCAAACTCACTATCACCCTCTTCACCAAGTGGTGTGTGAAGTGAGATTGGCTCTCTGCCATACTTTTGAACCTCAACCACCTTCTCAGGTGTCATATCTAACTCTTTTGCTAACTCTTCAGGTGTTGGTTCTCTTCCTAGATCTTGCAACATCTGGCGTTGAACTCTGGCCAACTTATTAATAACCTCAACCATATGTACTGGAATACGAATTGTTCTTGCTTGATCTGCCATCGCTCTGGTGATCGCCTGGCGAATCCACCAAGTTGCATAGGTTGAGAACTTGTAACCTTTTGTGTAATCAAACTTCTCAACAGCGCGGATCAAACCTAAGTTACCCTCTTGAATTAAATCTAAGAACAACATACCTCTACCGGTATAACGCTTTGCAAGTGATACTACTAATCGAAGATTTGCCTCAAGAAGATGGTTCTTATCTCTGCGGCCATTAAGCACAATCTGTTGGTACTCCCGCTTTAACTTCTTATCCATCTTCTTATCCTTAGCAATCCGCTCCTCAGCAAAGAGGCCAGCCTCAACAGATTGCGCAAGGGACACCTCAAGCTCAGCATTTAGCAAAGGAACTCGGCCAATTAACTTTAAATAATCCTTAACTGGATCAGCGGTGGCACCTGCAGTTAATACTGTTTGTGGTGGTGCGTCATCCTCTTCGGAATCTTTAAGTACAAAAGAATTAGCCTCATTCTGTGACTCTTCAGCAACATTTACTACCCGAATCTCCGGAGTGCCATCTGCTGCTGGGCTCTCCTCTTTGTCATCAATTAAACTCTCAAGATCATCAAGCTCTACCTCTTCTAACTCAACCTCTTCACCATCAATCCTTACCTTCGCTACCTTGCCGCTACTAGATGCAACTGGCTTTGGCGCAGGTGGGGCGATTAATGCCAATTCAGTTTTCTTAAGCATTCTAAATGGTGAAAGTCCAACTTTGCGAAGCTTTTCAACCTGCTTTGGTACTGAGACCTCTAACTCACGGGCAATTAAAACTAAATCTTGATCTGCCTTTTTAACAATTCGATGAATATTATCGATGCCACGTGAATGAAGTTCAGTTAGCACACTCTTTTGATGAATTACTAAATCTTTTACTCGAACAATCGCAGCAACATCTTTTGCATCTAATACCGCCTTCTGCGCAATCTTTACAACCTTTTTCGCAGGTTTTACTTTTTTAATCTTAGATTTTTTAACAGAACTCTTTTTTGCAGCAGTTTTACTCTTACGCTTTCCTGCTTTCGCACCTTTTTTGGGCGCACGAGTTAAAGCCACAATTCATCCTTTGTTTTTAGGTCTTAAACTTTTGCGATTTATTTAAACCGCCCGACCCTTGGCTATATTATAAATTGTCCACAGGGGTAAATGCACATCCATATTGATTAATTTGCGATTTTTTGCAGATTAAGCGCGTTTCTGATGATCTGCCCCACCGATTCCACCTCAATTAGGAAGCCATCATGACCAAATGGGGAGGCGATGGTGTGCAGGGTGGTCACCTGCGGGGCAAGCTCGGCGATCTCCTGTTGCAACCTTGGCGGGAATAGACGATCGGTATCAATTGCAATTACATGCAAAGCAACCTTAATGCCGGCAAGAGCTGCTGCTACGCCACCACGATCACGTCCAACATCATGGCTATTCATCGCCTCAGTTAATGCAATATAGGTATTAGCATCAAATCTTTTAGCAAGTTTATCTGCCTGGTGATCTAAATAAGATTCAACAGCGTATCTGCCAGTCTCATCCCCTTGTAATTCTCGGCCAAACCTGACATCCATCTCTGATTCGGTTCGATATGTTAAGTGCGCAATTCTTCTAGCAATTCCCATTCCCTCAATTGGGCCAATACTTTGTTGATAGTAATCACCATTATTAAAGTTTGGGTCAGATTTAATTGCTCTAATTTGAATAGAAGCCGCTCCAATTTGATCCCCTGTTGCCACCGCAGATGAGCCAATTGTGCAGATAGCAGCTACTAACTCTGGATAATCAATTGCCCACTCAAGAGAGCGCATGCCACCTAAGGAAGGACCAACAGATAGTTGGTATTTTTTTACACCAATTTTCTTAGTAAAGGCAAGCTCTGCCAAGACCATATCTCTAATTGTTAAGGTGGGAAATCTAGATCCCCATCTTTTGCCATCTGGGGCAATAGATGACGGCCCGGTAGATCCCTGGCAACCACCAATAACATTTGGGCAAACTACATAATATTTATCAGAATCAAATGGCAAGCCCGGGCCAACCATCTGTGGCCACCAACCATTAACATCTGCCCAGCCAGTTAGCGCGTGGTTAACCAGAATTGCATTATCACCAGTTGAATTTAACTTTCCCCAACTTTGGTAAGCAATTGTTACATCAGGCAAAACCTCACCTGACTCCAGAGTTAAATCACCAATTTTTAGGAATTGGCGATCACCGGGGTCATGACTTTCAAGCCACGCCCCGGTAACTGCTGGATTAACTTTGCTCATTAATTACTTAGCAGCCGCAAATGCACTCTCAATATCTGCTTGAATATCTTTGATATTTTCAATACCAATAGATAAACGAATCAGACCTGGTGTAACACCGGCAGTTATCTGCTCATCCGGTGATAGTTGAGAGTGAGTAGTAGATGCTGGGTGAATTGCAAGAGATCTAACATCACCAATATTGGCAACATGTGAGAGCAGCTTAAGTGCTTCAATAAATTTCTTGCCCGCTTCAATCCCGCCTTTGATTTCAAAGGACAAAACTGAACCACTTCCCTTTGGACAATATTTACTTGCCAATTTGTTCCATGGTGAAGATGGCAAAGATGCGTAGTTAACCTTTTCAACCTGAGGATTTTTCTCAAGCCAAGTAGCAATCGCCTTTGCATTTTCAACATGGCGCTCAATACGTAAGGAAAGTGTTTCAAGTCCTTGCGCAAGTAGCCAAGCATTAAATGGTGAAACTGCAGCGCCAATATCACGTAGCAGCGTTAAGCGAATCTTGAAGATGTAGGAAAGGTTTGCACCAAAGGCTGAACCAACTCCTAATGCTTGGGCATAAACCAGGCCGTGGTATGACGGATCTGGTTCATTAAAGCTTGGAAAGCGTTTGGCAAACCTGGCGTAATCAAACTTGCCAGCGTCAACAATTGCGCCAACTACCGTATTTCCATGACCTGAAAGGAACTTAGTTGCTGAGTGAACCACAACATCTGCGCCCCATTCAATTGGTCTAATTAAGTATGGAGTTGCAACGGTGTTATCAACGATTAATGGCACCTCATTCTCATGAGCAATCTTTGCCACGGTTTCGATATCTAGAAGATCATTTTTTGGATTAGCAATAGTTTCACCAAAAAACGCCTTGGTATTTGGCTTAACCGCTTTGCGCCAGCTCTCTGGATCATCTGGGTTATCAACGAAGGTAACCTCGATGCCAAACTTTGGCAGGGTGTAGTGGAATAGGTTGTAGGTGCCGCCATATAGCGAAGGTGATGAAACTATGTGATCGCCAGCTTGGGCAATATTTAAGATTGCATAGGTAGTAGCAGCAGAACCTGAAGCAACTAACAAAGATGCAACGCCGCCTTCAAGGGCTGCAACTCTTTGCTCAACCGTATCCTGAGTTGGATTCATGATGCGGGTATAGATATTTCCAAGCTCAGCTAAGCCAAATAGATCAGCTGCATGTTTGGTATCGCGGAACTGATATGCAGTTGTTTGATATAACGGCAGTGCGCGAGCGCCAGTAGTTGGATCTGGTACTTGACCTGCATGGACTTGTTGGGTTTCAAATGAATATGACAAAGCATCCTCCTTGTTTAAAGGGGGCGTAAAAAAAATTATTAGGGTTATCCCCTAAGTTTCTTTAGCGACCCACACTTGCCGATGGCACCTTGCTATCGACCTGGTCTTCACCCGGAGCACCCCACCGTGGTGGAGGGTTGCCGCTTAGTTAGCCGGGGCTATGAACTAAGAC
>CANKTS010000012.1:0-15350 GCA_947486485.1 Actinomycetota bacterium
CGGTATGAGTAGATTGCAAAAAATAGACCAGTTGTAATAAAAAGTGCAGAGGCAATGTAAATAGTTATTGGATACTTTTTCTCCTCAGTATTTGTTACCCCTTCAGCGCTAACCTCACCCTGGCCAAAGGTGAATTTATACTCCCCCTCAACCGCATGACCATCAGCAGCTACCACGTGATAGAAAACTAAAACAGTTCCTTGTACTGTATTAGGTGAAAGAGTCAAGGTAGTGGTGTTACCACTTATCATTTCATCATCTTCACTTACCTGATCCCCCACCGCATTATTAACCACAACAAAATTTGCCTTTTCACTACCGATATTTTGTAATTCCCCATCAAACTCCAGAGTGATCTGCTCTGGCCATACCTCTACAACACTTCCTGCTACAGGATTTGAGGAGATAAGTTTTGTGTGGGCACCTGCAGTTGGCATATTTGTTATTACCGGAAATAAGCTAATTAATAAGACTGTTGCAGTTAGTGCTTTAGATCTCATAGATAAACAGTAGCAACTCTTATTTCAAATAATTGCAGTTGCAAATCGTTTGCAATAAGATCTCACAATGAGCAATAAATCCACCCTTAGAGAGCATTTACGCTTCTCAAGAGAAGAGTTACCTGCACTCATTGGGGTTATCAGCGTTGTCGTATTTTTGCATGTTGCTGGTTGGGGCTTATTCATTCACTACAACTCAAACCCGGCCTATAGCTCACTTACCGATGGTTCAGGTGCTCTTATTTATGCCGGCGCTGGCGCTCTCGCCTACTCATTTGGATTACGCCATGCATTTGATGCTGACCATATCGCAGCAATTGATGACACAACTCGCCTGATGTTAGCAAAAGGTAAAAAGCCACTCGCTATTGGATTATTTTTCTCTCTCGGCCACTCCACAATTGTTTTAGCGCTATCAGTTGGTATTGCATTTGCGGCAAAACAAGCAACAAAGTTTCAAAAAGATTTTGCTGAAACCGGTGGAATCATTGGCGCCTCAGTATCCACCATATTTTTATATCTAGTTGGAATTTTAAACCTAGTAATTTTGATTGGAATTATTAAAGTTTGGCGACAGGCAAAGACGGGTAAGTTTTCTCATGAGCACTTAACTCAACTATTAAATGAGCGCGGCCTAATGAAGCGGATTTTCCGAGGTGCATTTAAAAATGGCTTTGATCACTCTTGGCAGTTATACCCAGTTGGTGTCTTATTTGGTTTAGGTTTTGATACTGCAACTGAGGTTGCACTTCTTGCCTTATCTGCAACTGCTGCGGTTGGAACTGTTGGCGGAACCTTGCCACCTCTTGCCATAATTGCACTGCCACTTATTTTTGCAGCTGGTATGTCACTAATGGATTCACTAGATGGAATATTTATGACTAAGGCATACTCCTGGGCCTTTACCTCACCCCTTCGTAAGATTTACTACAACATCACTACAACTGGATTATCGATATTTGTAGCATTTGTGATTGGCACAATTCAATTTATAAGTGTTTTATCTAAGAAAACTGATATTGATAACTACCAGCCATTTACCGCATTATCGGAGATCGATTTGAACCGAGTGGGCTACTTTATTGTTGCATCCTTTGTCGGTGCTTGGTTACTTTCACTTGTAATTTGGCGGGCTGGAAATTATGAAGAGAGATACTCCTCAGGAATTGCTGAAACTGAGCACACTCATACTGAGTTTAAGATTTAATCAACATAAAGATCGTTAATAAAATCTTTCGTTCCAGGAACTACTGCATACTTATCTAAATCTGTAATTCCCTCACTTGCTAGAACCTGCTCATCAATAAAGAAATTTCCACTGCACTCTTTGCCTGCTCTATTTAAAATAATGTATGCAGTATCTGAGATTATGTCGGTAGTTCTACAAAATGCCACATCCATTCCAGGAATCATGGCAAGAGCTGCGGTATCAATTGCAGTTCTGGGCCAAAGTGCATTAACCCCAATTCCATCTCGCTTTAATTCATCTGCTAAACCCAATACGCACATGCTCATTCCATACTTTGCCATTGTGTAGGCAAGGTGTGGCTTAAACCATTTTCCTTTCATGGAGAGTGGGGGTGAGAGCATCAAGATATGTGGGTTTCTTCCCTCTTGTGCACTCTTCTTTAAATAAGGAAGAGCGGCTTGTGAGGTTAGAAAAGTACCTCGAGTATTAACACCCATCATTAAATCAAATCTTTTTGCCGGTGTATTTTCAGTATTTGTTAAGTTAATTGCCGAAGCATTATTAATGAGAATATCAATGCCGCCAAATGCAGTGGCTGCTTGTTCAATAGCTGAAGTAATCTGATTTTCATCTCTTATGTCACATTGAATAGCAACTGCTTTCCCACCTACTGCCTCGATCTCCTTTGCCGCAGTAAAAATTGTGCCAGGTAGCTTTGGATGCGGCTCAGTTGTCTTCGCAGCAATTGCAATTAACGCCCCATCTTTAGCAGCCCTTAGCGCAATTGCTAATCCAATACCGCGAGAGCCGCCAGTAATAAATATTCGCTTACCTGCAAGTGACATTACTTAGCCTTACTCTTCTTGGATAAAAAGTTCATAAAAGCAATTTGAGCCTCATCAGATTCTGCTGCCATCTTAAATAAAATACCTTCAGCCTTTATAACCTGATTAAGTGCTTCATGTGAGCCACTCTTTAGTAGCGCTTTAGTGTTAATTACTGCTGCTGGTGGTTGCTCGGCAATCTGATTTGCATATGCCATAGCAGCAGATAATTCATCTTTTGCAACCGTATTTATCAAGCCCATCTCAAGTGCCTCTGTTGCTGAAAAGGTTCGCCCGGTTAACAAAATCTCAGCTGCCTTTGCATGTCCTACTAATCTTGGAAATAAATAACTAGAACCACCTTCGGCAACTAAACCAAGTGAGACAAACGGCATTGAGAATTGTGTGTCTGGATTAGCAGTTACTAAATCACAGTGCATCAGCATAGTCGTACCAATTCCAACCGCTCTGCCTTTAACTGATGCAATTAATGGCTTTGGAAAATTATGAATTGCAAATAGGAAATTAAATACTGGCGAGCCTTCATCCATTTTTGGATCATTAGCAAAATCATTAATATCATTTCCTGCGGTAAAAGAGTCACCATTTGAAGTAATAACAACGGCGCGGATTGAAAAATCACCAGCTGCCTCATTTAACTTATCTGCTAACCCTTGATACATATCCTGAGTTATTGCATTCTTCTTTTCTGGCCGATTTAGGGTCAAGCAAAGAACTGCGCCAGATTGCTCAGCTAATAGGTGGGACATGGCCAAATCTTATGTAAAACCTACATACCCGCCTGTGGCAAGCCGTAAGATTGCCGCGTGTTCTCTCAAGATGTGATCCCTTCTCGGCTCTGGGAGTACCTAATAGCCTCATTTTTGATCATCCTGGCTCCAGGCCCATCTGTCCTATTCACAATTGCTCGGGCAATCGCCTGGGGCAGAGCTGCTGCAATTGCAACTGTCTTTGGTAATGCCAGCGGCATGTTTTTAGTATCTGTTGCCGTAGCCATTGGTCTTGGTCCGCTACTGCAAAGCTCTCACCTTTTCTATACCGGTGTGCAATGGGCAGGTGGTAGCTATTTAATTTATTTAGGTTACGCAGCCTTTGCTGCCAGCAAAGTTGATGCCCAGGGAATGCAAAAAACTGATGGTGCTAAGCCATCCCTAATCACCTCGGTCAGAAATGGTTTTTGGGTAGGAGTGTTAAATCCTAAATCAATAGTTTTCTTTGCCGCAATATTGCCTGCCTTTGTCGATCAGGAAAAAAGTAATGTCAGATCCCAACTACTGCTCCTTGGCGCAATCTTTGCAATTATGGCATTTATCTCAGATGGTAGTTACGGAATTTTAGCTGGCACAGTCCGCCTCTGGCTAGCATCAGATGTTGGCCGATTAATCTTCATGCGCCGCTTTGGTGGGGCTGTAATGATTGCACTTGGAGTATTTACAATCTTTTCTGCGATACTAATTAATTAACTTTTAAATTACTTAAGTTAATGCCACTTTATCTAATTTAGCGGTCACTATCATATGTGGCACAGTTAGCGCCCAAATCACCACCAAGATGGACCAGAGCAATCTTGAGTTATCGGGATTTGTTGCCGCTAATATCCCCGCCACAATAAATGTGCCAATTAATGCTGGAGTACCTGGGAGCACCGCCTGCAAAAACGCTCGCCTCAGATCATTGTTTTGATAAGCAGCTATTGATTTTGGCAGATTTAAGGTTAGGCGCGCAGTATGACGAAGTGCGTGCCAAAGGCCAAAGTAAATTGCAAAGGCAACCAATGGTGGAGTTAAGATTGAAAGGGCGGCTAGTAAAGTTAAGTCAATCGCACTTTTATCATCACGTTTTAAAATCAAAATAAATATTGAAGTTGCTGCTACCAGTAGAACAGAGAGATGAATTAAATTTGTATTACTACCTGCCCAATTAATTAACTTTGGGTTAACCTGGGCCAGAGCTGAGTTTGTGAGATCACTACTTAGCGGCACAAATACTGGCAATAACCCAGCCGGGATTGCATAGATCAGGCGGTCCATTAATGACCTACTTACGCCATTATTTAATCGCTCAGACTCTGCGATAAAGGCGGCATCTCCTACTCCAAAGTGGGCAGCGCTCATGATTACTACCAATTGAAAACCTAATACATTCCACCTAAGTATTGCCCAGACGGCAGCTACTGCGATTAATACATAAATAATTACAAAGAGTGCCATCTTCACCGGTTGCCCTTTAGGCAGAGCTACTAAATGATCAAGTGCCCCATGAGGAATACCGATTATTAATGCGATTACCGCCAGGGTGATCTGCCAATTTAGATTATCTGATCCCAGAAGTGCGGTGAAAAACAGCGAGAGGATTACAGCTACCCCGACCAAGAGTTGGCTGTAACTTCTAGTAGCGTTAAATAATCGCTGCTTGGCGCTCATTGCTACCCCTTCATATTTCACAAAACTCGTGGCGGTCACCCCGATTGTCAGTGGCCTTCGGCAAGATTATCTTAAGTAAATCCAAAATAGGGCACACCAATAATGTGCGTAGCGAAAAGAGTAATTATGGCCTCATCAAATGCAGTAGGAAGTGCTCGCGAGTTTATCTCACCATCAGATTTAACATTTTCATGGGGAAGCTGCCATAAGTGCTTATGGCTTAATTACAATCACGGCCTGCGCACCCCCGGCTTTATGCCATTGGTGGGTGACTTAGCAAATATGCAAGAGAATTACTTTGCTGCTAAAACCACCGCAGATATCGCACCAGTACTACCTGAGGGAAAGGTTGCCGACCTTGGTGGTTGGGTTAAATCATCATTTATTGATGTAAATGGTTCGCCCACAAAGTATGCGATTCGGGGAAAGTATGATTTATTAATTGAGTTTGCCGATTCCACATTTGGCATTATTGATTGCAAATTCCAAGCCAAAGACTCAGATAAAACAGATCTCTACCAACCACAACTTGAGGCATATGCCTTTGCACTTGAAAATCCAGCAACTGGGCCTGCTAAAAAAGTATCGCTAATGGGGTTATTGGTTTGGTCATTAATTGAGCCAGCAGGTGATGTCACAAAAGGTTTTGGCATAAAGCTAAAACATACTTGGCGGCCAATTGCTAGAAACCCAGAGGCGCTATCGCAGCGGCTTACCGATTTTATTACGGTAGTTAGTGGAGTTATGCCAGTAGCTAAAGATAATTGCGATATGTGTAAATATATTACAACTAGGCGAGAGTTTATTGGAGCTGAGTAATTACTCCTGCTCTTCTGACTCTTCTAGCTGACTTTTTTTAATTGCATCCTTTGCATCTGAGGCATACATATTTGGCACATACTCCTGCTTTGATAATGCTGCGATCGTCTCCATAATTTTATTTGTCTCTTTTCGAAGCAGCTCTTGATCAGTTGGATCACCAGTTAAGTAGATTGGCTCACCAAATACCATCTCAACTCTTTGCACCTTTGGCACTACCTGCCCAGTTGGTTGAATCTCAGCGGTGTTAAACATGGCAACTGGAATAATTGGCGCCCCTGATTCAATTGCCATTCGAGCAATACCAGTCCGTCCTTTATAAAGCCGGCCATCGGGGGATCTTGTTCCCTCTGGATAGATTCCAATGCAGTGGTTTTCTTTTAACAATCTAAGTCCAGTTAATAGTGCGGCCTCACTTCGCTTGCCACCTGAGCGATCAATCGGCACCTGGCCTAAAGCAATAAAGGTAATCTTCTTTATAAATCCTTTTAAGCCAGGAGATGTGAAGTACTCACTCTTTGCTAAAAAGGTGACCTTACGCGGAACAACTAAGGGCATAAATATTGAGTCACTAAAGGAGAGGTGGTTTGAGGCGATAATTACTGGACCATTAGTTGGTACAAATCTAAGCCCACTGACCTTTGGCCTGAATATAAACATCAACAGCGGGATCAAAAAGGATTTCAAAATCGAATATGCCATTGGTCTAATTTAGCCCCCTTGCCAATCTATGACACTATCTGAGCGTGAATTCAATTCCAAACTCCACTGGATTTACCCTCACCGGTGGAAAAATCGGTGTCTTAGTCATTCATGGCTTCACTGGTTCACCAGTAACTATCACACCTTGGGCAAAATACTTTAACCAAATTGGCTACACAGTTTCTGCGCCATGTTTACCTGGTCATGGCACCGATTGGCAGAAATTAAATGAAACTACCTGGCCAGATTGGTATAGCAGTGTTGAACAATCATTTTTAGAGTTGAAAGATAAGTGTGATCGAGTATTTGTTGCTGGTTTTTCGATGGGCGGCTCATTAGCACTTCGGCTCTGCCAAATTCGGGGCAGTGAGGTGGAGGGATTAATATTATTAAACCCATCTATTCATGATCGCAGATTTATTCTTAAGCTAACCCCAATACTTAAATACTTCATTCCCTCAATTAAAAAGGGTGCAACCGATATTGCTGCACCAAACCCGCCGAAACATAGCTATGGCCGAACCCCACTTAAGGCACTTGATTCACTTCGCAAACTTTGGCAATTAGCAGAGCGTGATTTATACCTAATTGATCTACCGGTAATGGTGGCCTACTCAATTAATGATCATGCAGTTGATCCAGAAAACTCAATGACGGTAATTGATAATATATTTTCAGTTGATATTCGTGAGGTGGTCTTTGAGAACTCCTACCATAATGTGCCATTAGATTATGATGCAGATTTATTAAATACCGAGAGCAAGTTATTTATTGAAGATGTATTAAGTGGCAGCTTGCAACGAGGTCCTGACTTTAAAGAGACAGATCTAGTAGATGCGGAGTTTGATTCAATTATTTCTGGGCTATCACTTGATGAATCTGCGCCAACTACCTACCTTGATGAGTTAGATAATTTTGATGAAGTAAATCGGTTTATCCCACCAAATCCGCGCTGGCTTAAGTTAGATCAAACCCAACGTGCATCTGCGGCAGCTTTTATCGGCAGCAGTATTTATCTACTGCTCTATACCCTGACTGATTTTGAAATATTTGGAGTTTGGCCCGCGGTAATTGGCTTCTTAGGCTCTATCGCAACAATAATCTGGCGAACTGCTAGAAAAGATGATGATTTAGAGGATGGATCTATCCTCTAACTAAATCTGCCGCTCCAATTAGGCCAGCATCATTGCCAAACTTTGCTGCGATTATTTTTGGAGGTGTGTGAGTTCCAGCAAATGGCATATACCTATTCATTGCTTCTCGTACTGGTGCTAAAAATAACTCTCCCGCATCTACTACTCCACCGCCAATTACAATCGCTGCTGGATTTAAAATTAATGCAAATGATGCACAAGCTGAGCCCAGCCAATCTGCCTGCTGCTTAAAAGCAGCGATTGCTAACTCATCTCCAGCAAGTGCAGCCTTAGTTAATATCGCGCCAGTTAATCCAGTAACACTGCCACCTGCTAAATCTAAAACTACCTTGCCCTTAGCTGGGTTCGCTGTAATCCCCTCCTTGGCATATCGCATTAGTGCGCTACCAGAGGCGTACTGCTCAATACAACCCTTAGTACCACAGCCACATAGCACACCATTTTGTTGCACAATCATGTGACCAAACTCTGCGCCAATTCCATTTGCTCCTCTAAATAACTTATCATCAATAACTAAGCCACCGCCCATACCAGTGCCAATAATAAAAAACATAACTGGGTTAAAACCACGAGCTGCGCCAAATTTATACTCTGCCCACATCGCAGCATTTGCATCATTTTCAGCAATTATCGGAATATTAAACTCTTTTTTAAGCTCTGCAACAAAATTTAATTTGCTTAAATTAGCAATATTTGGCGCGCCAACAACTGTGCCTTGATCTGCTGAGATTAATGCAGCAATACTTATTCCAACTCCTGCAATTTCATGTTTGCTCTTAAACTCTTTAATAACCTCAATTATGGTGGTGATTAATTCTTTTCCACCTGCTACTGGAGTTACCCGCCGAGCTGAATCGATAATATTACCGGTGCTATCTACTACCCCACCCAAAACTTTAGTACCACCAATATCGATACCAATTGTTAGCTCTGTACTTGAGATTGCACTCCCCAATTAATTTTCCAGCTTTTCCTTTAACTGCTTAAGTGCTAAATCAATTGTTGATTTTTCAGCCTTAACCCGCATCATCTCCGGTACTGGCATAGAAAGTGCCACTGTTAACTCAAAGGTAAGCTCAGTTTCATCACCATTATCTTTAACGATATATGACCCACTCATCTCAGTAAGTAGATCTGCATCCTCTAATGAAAAATCTAATCGATCAGGGGCGGCTGCCCAGTCGTAATTTAATGTTGGTTTATCTTTTAGAGCGCCAGCATCAACACCCATCTGCACCTGGGTAGGCCGTCCTTGACCATCACTTTCTAAAACGGTGACTGATTTAAAAGAGGAAGACCAGCTTGGGTAATTTGCAATATCAAATAAAACCGCCCGAACAGCATCGGCGGTGGCCGCGATATTGACGGTGGAGGTTGTTGCAGATGACATTGGGCAATATTACCGCCTGGTAGCAGTTTTGTACTCTCAGCAATATTTTATGGCTCACGCATAGCCAAAATAACCCCGCTGATATAGCGTTCCCTCCATGAATGAAGTCAGCATTAAAGCGATGATCCCGCCAGCAGCTGCAGGTAACTTAACCGACTTGATCGCTGAGCGCGCCCATTTTGAACCAGAGCGAGTAATTGTCTCTCGTCCACTCGGTGATGGTTGGCAAGCCGTTACGGCAAAGGATTATGAAGAGGAGATTAAAGCTGTTGCGAAAGGTTTAATAGCCGCTGGCATAAATGTAGGTGATCGGGTTGCGATCATGGCGAAGACTCGTTATGAGTGGACTGTTTTAGATTTTGCTATTTGGTATGCCGGCGCAGTTTCTGTTCCGATCTATGAGACATCTAGTGCAGAGCAGGTAGATTGGATTTTAACTGACTCGGCAGCTGTAGCAATAATTGTGGAAACTCCTGCTTTAGTTGAATTAGTAACACCAGTTATGCCAGCTGGATGTAAAAATATTTGGAATATTACTTATAACGCACTTGCTACCTTATCTCACGATGGTCGCGATGTAAGTGATGATGAGATTAGTAAGCGACGAGTAGCATTAAAACCAGAATCGCTAGCCACTTTAATTTACACCTCTGGTACAACTGGTAAACCAAAAGGTGTTCAACTAACTCATGGCAACTTCTTATCAGAGTGTGGAAATGTAGTAAATGGTGCCAGTGATCTTTTCTTAAAGCCTGGTGGTTCAACACTTTTGTTCTTGCCAGTGGCCCACGTCTTTGGTCGAATGGTACAAATTGGTTCAATTACAGCAGGTCTTCACCTAGCTCACTGCAGTGATTTAACTAGGTTGCCGAAAGATCTGGCCAGCTTTAAACCAACATTTGTTTTAGCGGTACCACGTATTTTTGAAAAAATATTTAACGGAGCAGAAGCAAAGGCAGAGGCTGCTGGTAAGGGAAAGATATTTCATAAAGCAGCCGAAGTTGCTATTGCATATAGCCGGGCATTAGATACAAAGAAAATCTCACCCCTACTTAAACTGCAACACGGCCTATTTGATAAATTAGTTTATTCAAAGATTCGTTCCGGTCTTGGTGGCCGAGTAGAGGCTGCAATATCAGGTGGTGCACCTTTAGGTGAGCGTTTAGGGCATTTCTATCGCGGTGCCGGCATTAGAGTCTTAGAGGGCTATGGCTTAACTGAAACCACAGCAGGAGCAACTTTAAATCTAACCTCTCTTCACAAAGTTGGCACTGTTGGTAAACCTATTCCTGGCACAACTATAAAAATTGCCGAAGATGGTGAGGTATTAATCAAGGGACCAATCGTGATGAAGGGCTACTGGCAAAATGATGCAGCCAATGCCGAAGTTTTCACTAAAGATAATTACTTTAAATCCGGAGATCTTGGAAAATTAGATGATGAGGGCTACCTATCAATTACTGGACGCAAGAAGGAGCTTATTGTTACCGCAGGTGGTAAAAATGTTGCACCAGCTGTCCTAGAAGATCGCCTTAGATCTAATCCATTAATAAGTCAGTGCATGGTCGTTGGTGATAACAAACCATTTATTGCCGCCCTTATTACCTTAGATCCTGATTCCATTAAGCCTTGGGCGGTTGCAAATAAAAAAGAGAGTGCATCTATTGCTGATTTAGCAAAAGATCCAGCACTGATTGCGGTAATTCAAAGTGCAGTTGATGAAACAAACAAAGCGGTAAGCCGAGCTGAGTCAATCCGTAAATTCACAGTACTACCAGTTGATTTCACAATTGCAGGTGGCCATTTAACAGCTAAGTTATCGGTGAAGCGACATGTTGTCGCACAACAATTTGCCCGTGAGATTGATGAACTCTTCGCCTAATACCGAACGTGTTCGACTTGCTCGTGAACTACATGATGGCCTAGCTCAAGAGTTGGCCGCAGTTGGCTACCGATTAGATCAAGTAATTGGTGATACTCAACTAGACCAGAAAAACCGTAGAAGCCTTAGAGAGCTACGGCTGACCTTAAGTGGTGTAATAAATCAGGTGCGCGATGAGATCTTTGATCTTCGATCTAACACAAACAAGAGCTTAGCTCTGCAAATAGAGGAGCAGGCTACAACTGTGCTAGCTGGCACAGATATTACATATGAGATATCAAATACTGCTCAACTTGAGTGCAGTAATAAATTTGAGTTACTACGGGCAATAAGAGAGATCCTACTTAATGCCAGGGCCCACTCAGGGTGTACTGAGATAAAAATTGAGATAGCAGATAAGCAAATTACTATCTTAGATAATGGCTCAGGTGGTGTAACCCAGAAAAATAACTCCTTTGGCCTAATTGGCGTTGGTGAGCGACTTGCCCTAATAAATGCCCGCCTTGATCTCTCATCATCGCAGAGCGGAACTGCAGTAAGAATTATATTTTAAAATCTTATGGATATTGTTTTAGTAGATGACCACTCACTAATTAGATCAGGGCTGCGCCAAGCACTTGCTAATACTGATTTCAAGGTTGTTGCTGAGGCATCATCTGTGCAAGAGGGCTTGGCAGTCTTAAATACCTATAAACCTGAGATAGCCCTAGTAGATATTAATTTAGGATCCAACTCTGGCATTGACTTAATTTCCAAAGCAATTGAGCAAAAGTTAAATACTAAATTTGTAGTGCTAACTATGCATGATGATCTACAAACACTAGATATTGCAAGGCAAGCCGGAGCAGTTGCTTATGTTATTAAAAGTGCACCAATTGATCAATTGATTCAAACCTTAAATGCGGTAGAAGGTGGTAGTAGTAAGTTCATTAAAAAGGGAGTTTTTCAATCAGCACAGGTTGTAAAGGATTACCAGTTAACTCCTAGAGAGATTGAGGTGCTTACTCATCTACCATCTGGTGCCACTGCTGCAGCAATTGGCTCACTTTTATTTCTAACGGAGGCAACTGTTAAAACCCACCTAGCAGCTATCTATCGAAAATTAGGAGCGGTCAACCGGGCCCAAGCGGTAAGTATTGCGCTAGGTGAAAAATTAATTAACTAATAATAATTTATTAAACCTCTCTGACCAAGTGTTAATCTGCCAATTCTCAATTACCCAGCCACGTCCTGCTAACCCCATTGCCTTGGCACGACTTTGATCAGTTAGTAATTTACATACTGCATCTGCAATCTGATCAGTATCACTGCCATCTACTAATAAACCAGTAACCCCATCTATGACCGCATCTGTAGCCCCACCTGAGTTACCAACTATTACCGGAACTCCACATGCACTTGCCTCTAGATAAACTATGCCAAGTCCTTCAACCTCAAGACCGGCAAATCTAGAACGCACAGGCATTGCAAATACCTCACCAAGACAAATGTAATCAGGCAGATCTATATGTTGCACCCGCCCGGTGAAAATAACATGATTAGTTACCCCTAATTGTTTAGCAGTGTTTTTTAACATCTGCTTAATTGGTCCCTCTCCTACCAGCAACAAAACCGCGTCGGGAAAGGATTGTAAAACTTTAGGCAGAGCCTCAATTAATTTATCTTGTCCCTTGCGGTGAACTAATCTGCCAACACTTACTATTACCCGCCGATCCTCTAGGCGATACTTTGTAATTAAATCAGCCCTAGCACTCTTTGGCATAAAGTGTTGGGTATCAATACCAGGTGCAATCTGTACAAACTTATCTATTTGATTACTAGCTTTTACTATCTCACTCTTTGTGAACTGACCTAAATAACCTAAGTGATCAATATCTTTAATTATCTTTCTTAGTAACTGCTTGAATATAGGAATCTTGGCCCACCAAATCTCATGCCCATGGCTTAGCGCTACGATATTTGTAGCACCTGAGGTACGTAATTGCTTTGCCATTAAAGCAAGAGGGGCGGCTGCGCCAAACCAAACTGTTTTAATTTGGTACTGCTTTAAAATCCCCGCTGCGCGGTGATTAACTCTAGGAGTTGGCAGTAAAATTTTGGCTCGATCCCTAATCACAATTGCACCAAATCTCTCGAGCAAGAGAGCATCAAAGGGGGTAGATCCTTTTTGGCTTGAGGTATAGATAACTAGTGATCCCTTAGGAACTCGCTCAACTAGTGATAAAACAAAACTTTCAATCCCGCCAACTCTTGGACCTAGATCATTAGTTACAAGTAATACCTTACCTGCGTTATAAACGACGTGCTCCAATGTAAGGCTTTCTTCCCATATCAAGGGTAGCAATCTTTACTCGGCTACCTGTGCGAGGTGCAGTCAGCATGCGGTCTCCACCTAAGTAGATGGCAACATGTGAGATTGGTTTACCAAAAAATACTAAATCACCTGGCAGTAAATCTTTTCGACTAATTGCTTTGCCATATCCATACTGTGCCCGCGAAGAGTGAGGCAGTGAAACACCAGCAGCTTGGAAGGCGCGCATTGTTAGACCAGAGCAATCCCAATAGGTAAGTCCGGCTGCGCCAAATACATACTTATCACCGATTTGGGCAAGTCCGTATTTAATTGCAATACCACCTCGACCAGAGACGCCAGCATATTTACCAGCATCAGCAAGGGAGCTTTGCTGATCATTATTTTCTTGGTCCTCATTTAACTTAGCAAGTCGCTCTCGATCAGCAGCGGTTAATTTTGATAACAACTCCTCCGCCTCTTTTAGTTTGCCATTAGCAATTGCTAGTTGCTTTGTAAACTTTGCCTCAGCCGCCCGTACCAGTGCTAATTTATCGCTAACGGTAAAGGTGGTGGCATTTAATCGCTGGGTTGAAACCGAGAACTTCTTAAGATCAGCAGTTTTCTTCCGAGTAACTGCTGCAAGTGAGCCAGCTGATGATAAATAAAGTGCTGGATCTGAGGAGAAAAGTAACTCTAAGGATTGACTAAGTGGACCGGCTTTATATTGATCTGCTGCGATCGCGCCAATTGATTTATGTAATTCATTAACTGAAGCACCCTGTTGGCTCGCCTGTTGCTGCACGCTATCTAAAGTTTTCTTTAATTTACCCAACTGCACCTTTGCTGCTTGCGCATTCTCAGCGGCGGTAGTGGCCTGCTCCTCTAAATCCTTTACCTTAGCCGCCACCTCGGCCAAAGTTTGTGCGGCATTTGCTGGAGTGGGAGATAAGAGCGCAATTGCTAGGAAGGCAGCAAATAGCGAGCGCAGCAGATTTCTCATTTGGGAAGGTTAGCCATCTGATGCCGGCAAACTCAACCCAACCTAAGCGTGGGGTGCTGAGAATTCTCTAAATTTGGTGTGATTTATTTGTAATTAACCAGCATTTCCTATTTTAGGATGGCGCCGCAGCCCCTTCTTAAATCGCAGCGGGGGCACCAAGCCGGCGGTTGCCAAGAGATTAATTGCAGCTTCATCACGGTGAGTTAGTTCAGCATTTTTCCCAGGAGCAGGCTCAATATTAAGCAGCACCGAGACAACACAATCGCCGCAGGCGATATCGCGCATTACACAAGTATCACAATTTATGATCATGCTAGAAGGTTAGGCAAAGCCACTGACACTGACTAACCTGCTACCCATGAGGCAGGTAATTACTACCGCTAATCTGATTATCAGCGCCAACGGCGGGACAACTGCAGCTGGCTCCTCAATTGGGCTAACTACCGAAGAGGATCGCCGGCGATTTCACCAGCTACGGGCTAAATCAGATCTAATCCTTATCGGTGGCAATACCGCCCGGCGTGAGCCATATAAACGCACCCCAATTCCACTTTATATCCTCACTCATGGCAAGGTGAGGCTGCAACCAAAAAATCAATTAGTTAAACAATTTATGATGCCAGTAGCAGAGTTAATAACAGAGATTGCCAGTAATTTTCCACCCATAGATAGTGAATTACCAATAAATCTTTTAGTTGAGGCTGGGCCAAAACTTTTACTTCAAATGGTTGAGCAAGGTTTAATAGATAATCTTTATTTAACAACCAACCTAGAAAAAGATGGTGAAGATAAAATAGCGGTCGATAAGTTAACTAATACTTTTAAATTAATAAGCAGTGAAAAAATTGATAGTTGCCAATTTGAGTACTATAAAAGGTTAGCCTAGGGCGATAATTACTACACCAGTAATAGCAAGGAGTACCCCCAGGTATTGAACTTTATGCAGCCGCTCATGCAAAAACTTAAAGGCTAAAACTGCGGTAACAATTGGAAATAATGAACCCATTACAACAGCTAGTGATACTAAGCCCTTAGTTGTAGCAACTCCTAGTAATAGGTTGCCAAAAAAATCAGCTGCGCCAATCCCAATTAATATTGGAAGATCTGCCTTGGCAAAGCCACCAGTGGTTTTAAATCTTGCAAATAACAATAG
>CANKTS010000013.1:0-13884 GCA_947486485.1 Actinomycetota bacterium
GAAGCAGCTTGCCTGCTGCCTGAGCCATTTAAAAAATCAGAATTAATGTTAATAACTAGTGAAGAAACTGCATTTGCCTTGGATTATCTATGGCAGATGGGATTACTTTATAAAGAAGGAAATAACTTTCGTACGCTGACAAATCTTAAATTATTGTTTGGTAATGAACCAGCTGGACTTGGACCAGTATCTGTTGGCAAAGTTGATTTTTCTAAACTAAGAGATATTCCTAAGGCTTCCGCTGATGTGTTAACTAAGTTAACTTGGGGGCCACCACGGGGTGCAATAACAAATATTAAAAAGCCTGGAAGTGCGATTGGTTGGCTGCTTGAAAATAATATTTTAGTAGCACTTGATTCTCATACCGTAGCCTTACCTCGTGAGTTTGGTATCAAATTACGTGGCGGTAAAATACATAAAGAATTAATCACTAAGGCTGGTGATTTAGTTGGTAAGAAAATTGAACAAAAACAGATTGATTTAGCTGCAATCGCTAATATCTCCACAATTTTAAGATGGTGTGAAGAGCTACTACATAACCTCTCTGATGAGCCCCCAACTGCGCTAAGGAATGGTGGAATTGGTGTGCGGGACTTAAAGCGAATTGCTGAGCATCTAGGAGTTGATGAAGTTTGTGCTGGTTTTGTGGCAGAGCTTTGCTATTTGGGCGGTTTAGTTGTTATTGATCCAGATGATCAAATTCTGCCAACCTCAGCTTTTGATATTTGGCTAACTAAATCAGCAGAGGAGCGTTGGTACTCACTTGTTGTGTTATGGCTAGATACCTCAAGAGTTAGCGGCTTAATTGGCAAGGTAATTGATAAAAATATTGCACCCCTAGGCCCTGAGTTAGATCGTGCTGGTGCTTCACTAATCCGTCGTACTACATTAAAAGTATTGTTAGAGAATTTAAAAACTGCGCCACAATTAGCATCTTTGCAGAAAATAGTTAGATGGTGGAACCCGCAGCGGGCAAATGATGATTTTGTAGAGTGGAATTTGCGTGAGGCAGAGTGGCTTGGAATTACTGGTCAAGGTGGTTTATCTACCTTTGGTAGCAACCTTCTCACTGAAGAGGCGGTACTTGGAGTTGAGACCTCTCTGCCAAAACCGGTTGATCATATTTTAATTCAAGCAGATAACTCTGCTGTTGCTCCTGGTCCGCTAACTGCAGAGTTATCTGCAGAAATGGGAACAATTGCAGATATTGAAAGTAGGGGTGGTGCAACGGTTTACCGTTTTAGTGAAGCTTCAATTAGGCGAGGCTTAGATCATGGTAAGACTGGTGATCAAATTAGGAGTTTTTTAATTAAGACCTCTAAGACACCGATGCCACAGCCACTTGATTATTTAATTACTGATGTTGCAAAGCGACATGGGAAATTAAGAGTTGGTAGCGCTCACACCTACATCAGATGTGAGGATGAAGGATTGGTGCAACAGATCCTGCATGATAAGAACTGTGAGCACCTGCGACTGCGAAAGATTGCTACCCAAGTTTTAGTTACAGATCTTGAACTTACCGAAGTTATTAATGAGTTAAGAGAGTTTGGATACTTACCAGCGGCTGAAAATGCCAGCGGCGTATTACTTTCACAACCAAATCTACGCCGAGCAAAATCAAGACCAAAGCCGCCAAGGATAATTTCTGAACTTACCTCTCCTAAGGAAGGTATTATTTTATCCGCGGTTAAAGCAATAAGAGCTGGTGAGCGCAGTCGTAAGGTTGAACCAATAGTTTCAGGAACATCTTCAAATGAAACTTTGGCTTTAATTAATCAATATATTTCCCAAAAGCGGACTCTAATAATTAGTTATGCTGATAATAATGGTGGGGTATCCAATCGAATTATCGAACCAATCTCTATTTCGCTGGGCACCTTAACCGCCCGCGATGAGACCACCGGCGAACAAGTGCAATTTCGCATCCCTAGGATCAATGGCGTAGCACCATCACTCACCATTTCTGAAAATAAGGCAGACTTAGACCTGTGAGTGCAATATTTGATATCCAACGCTTAGTTGAATGCGAGTCCCCCACTGAGGATTTAGCAGCATGTAACCAAGTTGTAGATCTAGCGGTTGAAATTGCGGGTAAGGTGTTAAAAACTGCAGCGCAAAATATTAATGAAAATGGTCGACCAGTATTTTGGTGGGGATCTAAAACTCCGAAGATTGTTCTACTTTGTCATCTGGATACTGTTTGGCCAAAGGGATCATTTAAACCAACTTGGCAGGTTAGTGGCGATGATGCAACAGGCCCTGGCGTATTTGATATGAAAGCCGGCTTTGTCCAAGCTTTGTACGCCCTTGTAGAAATTAATGATGCACAGGAAAAAGTAGCGCTGATTGCTACAACCGATGAAGAAACTGGTAGTGCTACCTCTAAAGATTTAATTGTTCGATTAGCAAAAGGATCTGATGCGGTATTAGTTTTTGAGGCATCTTTAGATGGTAAAGCAAAGACTGGTCGTAAGGGAACGGCGATGTACCAAGTAAGTGTTACCGGTAGGGCATCACACGCTGGCCTTGAACCAGAAAAGGGAATTAATGCCACAACCGAACTTGCTAAATTAGTAATGCAGATTTCCTCACTTGAAGATCCAAAGTTTGGCACAACCGCAGTACCAACAGTTATGCAATCAGGTACTACGACTAATACCGTACCAGCCTTAGCTAAATTAGATATTGATATTAGATCTTTTACTACTGCTGAACTTAATAGAATTGATAAGTCAATTAGAGGATTAAGTAGTGCTGTGGCAACTGTCTCGGTAAGTGGCGGAATTAATCGACCACCTCTTGAACTTTCAAGTACAACAGAGCTTTATGAAAAATTAGAAAAGGTAGCTAAAGATTTAGGCGTTGCCCCAGTAGGCCATGCCAGCGTAGGTGGTGCAAGTGATGGAAATCTTGCAGCGGCAGCTGGGGCTAAGGTTTTGGATGGATTAGGCGCAGTAGGAATTGGCGCCCATGCGCCAACTGAATCAATAAAAATATCAACAGTTGAGCCAAGGATTAAATTAATTAATGCTTTTATTAGCGAGTTGCTTAAATGAGTGATGGTCCACTAATTGTTCAAAGTGATAAGACACTTTTATTAGATATTGACCATATTCTCTCTGATGAATGCCGTAGAGCGATTGCGGCCTTTGCTGAATTAGAAAAATCACCAGAGCATATTCATACCTACCGCTTAACTCCGCTGGGGCTTTGGAATGCAAGGGCAGCTGGCCATGATGCTGAGCAGGTAGTAGATGTATTACTTAAGTACTCAAGATATGCAGTTCCGCACTCTTTATTAGTTGATATCGCAGAGACCATGTCTCGTTACGGCAGATTGCGCCTAGAGGCTCATCCAGTGCACGGGTTAATTTTGGTATCAAATGATGCTGCAGTTTTAAAAGAGGTAACTCGTGGCAAGAAGGTTGCACCAATGCTTGGACTGCAATTAGATCCTGAAACAATTGTGGTTCATCCAGGCCAACGCGGCTTCTTAAAACAAGCACTACTTAAATTAGGTTGGCCGGCTGAGGATTTTGCAGGTTATGTTGATGGTGAGCACCATGAAATTGCATTAAAGCAAGATGGTTGGAAGATTCGTAAGTATCAAGAGTTAGCAGCTGAGGGTTTCTGGCATGGTGGCTCCGGTGTTGTTGTATTGCCTTGCGGTGCTGGCAAAACAATTGTGGGCGCAGCAGCTATGGCCCACGCCAAAGCAACTACATTAATTTTAGTAACTAATACTGTGGCTGCTCGTCAGTGGCGAGATGAATTATTGCGGCGAACTGATTTAAATGAGGATGACATTGGTGAGTACAGTGGTGCTAAGAAAGAGATTCGCCCAGTAACTATTGCAACTTATCAAGTTATGACAACCCGAAAAAATGGTCTCTACGCCCACCTTGACCTATTTGATGCAATCGATTGGGGATTAATTATTTATGATGAGGTGCACCTATTACCTGCGCCAATCTTTAGATTTACTGCAGATATCCAATCTCGCCGCAGGTTAGGCCTGACTGCAACTTTAGTGCGTGAAGATGGCATGGAGGGTGAGGTCTTCTCCTTAATTGGGCCAAAGAGATTTGATGTGCCGTGGAAAGAGATTGAAGCCCAAGGTTATATCGCACCAGCTGATTGCGTTGAAGTAAGAATTACCTTAACCGATGAAGAGCGACTTAATTACGCAACTGCTGAACAAGAAGATCGATACCGATTTTGCTCCACCTCGCAAAGTAAAAAAACAGTTGCAATTGCATTAGCTAAGCAACATGCAAATGATCAAGTTTTAGTAATTGGTCAATATATTGATCAATTAGATCAATTGTCAGAGGCGTTGGGCGTACCGGTAATTAAAGGTGACACACCAATTAAAGAACGTGAGCGGTTATATGCGCTATTTCGTAGCGGTGAGATTAAGTGTTTAGTAGTTTCAAAAGTTGCTAACTTTTCTATCGACTTGCCGGAGGCGACTATTGCAATTCAGGTCTCAGGCACCTTTGGTTCTCGGCAAGAGGAAGCACAACGGCTTGGCCGAATTCTTCGCCCAAAAGCAGATGGTCGTGGCGCACGTTTTTATTCATTAGTCGCCCGTGACACTATTGATCAAGATTTTGCACAAAATCGTCAACGATTTTTAGCTGAACAAGGTTATGCCTATCGCATTATTGATGCGGATGAGGTTATAAATAAAATCTAAGCTTTTATTGCTTTTGTAAATCTGGCTAAATCTACCCGCCAATAATCATGGATTTTATTATTTATTAAAATAACCGGTACCTGCTCGCCATACTCCTGCTCTAAGACGGCATCATCACTAATAAATTTAATCTCTAGATTAAATCCTAGCTCATCTTTTACAGAGTTAATTTGGTCTATCGCAATCTCGCATAAGTGGCATCCGACACGTGAGTAAACCATTACCTCTTTCATCAATGGTCGCCGAATATATAGGCCATAGGTTTGCCTGACCCAGAGGTTATGTTATTTTGCTGAATTGTTGCTGATAGCTTCATAACTGGCACTGACCTATCATCTCAGACTGTTAGCCTTTAGCCCGTGCGCTTTAAATCAATATTACTTTCGATCGGGCTACTATCTGCCTTTCTAGTTTCCCCATTCTCATCTGCACCATCTAATGCTTTAGGAATAAAGGTGGCGCCAGCTAATTGGGGATATATCTACGCAAGTGAAAAAACAGTTTCAGTTCAATCTACTCCTAGAGCGCCTTCAGCAAATCTTGAGAAAAAAAGCAACTTTATTATTAACTTTAATTCCGTACCAGATTTTGCCAGAGTCCCCATTCAAGCAGCGGTTGATGTTTGGTCTGAGAACTTTTCATCTACAGTTCCAGTAAATATAAATATCACTTGGGGCAGAGCTGCAAATTATGGGATCCTGGCCGCTGCAAGTGCAAAAAGTAACTACGCAAATTTTCCCAACGCTCCAGATAAAACTCTTTACTACGCGGCCGCGCTTGCTAACGCATTATCGGGTAAAGATTTAGACACAACAAAGCCAGAAATGGAAATAACAATTACCTCTGATGCTCCTTGGTATTACGGAATAGATGGTAAGTGCCCGCCAAAATCATATGACTTAGAATCAGTAATCTTGCATGAAATGGGTCATGGCTTAGGCTTTATCTCTGGAAACTATTACGATAGTTTTTCTGGCTTTGGCAGAATTGATCAACCCACCATATTTGATGCTTATGTTCAACTACCTGATGGTAGGCGGTTAGCAGATATGCCATCTCCAGCACTGGAGACTGGTAAGGCGCTTACCTCAACATTATTTTGGTCTGGTGAAAATACAGTTAAGGCAAATAAGGGAGTTAAGCCACTTTTATATTCACCAGCAATTTATGAAGTAGGTTCTTCAATAAGTCATTTAGATGAAAAAACATTCTCGCAATCAGGTGAGAATGCGGTTATGACACCAAACTTAGATTCTGGTGAAGTCTTTCATTTGCCTGGATCACTGCTGCTAGCAATGATCGAAGATATGCGACAGAAGCCACCTATTGGTGTTGCATTCGGCTCTCCACTACCACCTCAAAATGTTAAGGCATTAATTAGTGATAAGAGCGCGATTGTTGAATTTGATCCACCTACTAATTTTAGGTCTGCTCAAATTTCAAAGTATGAAGTTAAAAATATCCAAACAGCGGAATCTGTTATCGTTACTGAAAGCCCAGCAATATTTACTGGATTAGTAAATGGAAGTAAGTACAGCTTCTCAGTTTCTGCAACAAACACCTTAGGTACATCTAATACCGCAGTATCTAATACGGTTACCCCGCAGGCGGTGTGGAAAAGCACAATAATTGATAAAAATGCTGATAGTAAATACCTTGCCAGCGGAGTTTATGCTGGCAAACCGGTTATTGCTTACAGTGATAGTAAAAATGGTGATTTAAAGCTAGCTACCTATAGCGGTAGTAAGTGGAGCATTACTACAGTTGACGGAAACCAATTGAGCATTGGTCGGACAAATAATAATGTCTCAGGTTATATATCTATGTGTACCTCAGTTGTTGGTAAAACAAATTATTTACATCTTTTTTATGCAGATCTTGTAGATAAAGATCTTCGATACGCCGTTTATAACGGTAAATACTGGCTCTATGAGGTTGTTGATGGTGATGGCGGTGCTATTCAAGATTATAAAGAGTTCCCGCGTGTGCGAGGTGGCTCAGATGTATCTGTATCAAATGCATGCGCAGTAACTACTGATGGCGTGCAGGTTTTCTACCGTGATGAATCACAAGGAATTTTACTAGGAGCGGTTAAAGATAAAAATGAATGGCGCTATGAAATTGTAGACGGGGATAAAGACTCAGAGGAGCGCACTACTGGAGATGTTGGTTTTCATTTAAAAGCAACCACGGTTGGAAAAAAGATTCACTTAATTTATGACTCGGTTAGAGGTTTTGATCTTGATCGAAATGTAACGAGAGGTGATATTCGTTATGCCAGTAGGGGTAGTGCGCTTGTTGAGGATTGGGTATATAAAACATTAGATGTACCAGCTGAGGGGGTGGCGGTCGCTGGTTACGATGTTGGCGTATTTAATAGTAAGCGTGGCATAAACTTTAGTTGGTTCACTGCAAGTGGTATCTCATTCCCAAGTCCAAATCAGCTACGCTATAAAAATCTCACCGATACAGTGTTCACCGATGTGAGTAGTGCAAATTATGGAAAACCTAATTCACCAGTATCGATAGATGAAAAATCAATTCTCTTTAGCTGCCAACTTCGATTATGCTCAGTTGATAAGGCCGATAAGAAGATTTCTTTAATTTCAAGTGGAAGTATCCAAAATGACGGACAAAGTAATTGGATCACTATAAATAAAGTTAGATACGCCGTTGCTGGTATATCTGGAAAATTAACGCTTTTAAAACCTTAAAACAAGTAGGTACTACTTAGCGTTACGGCGCTGAATTCTGGTCTTTTTAAGAAGTTTTTTATGCTTCTTCTTCGCCATTCGCTTACGTCGCTTCTTAATTACTGAACCCATTGTGCTCCTTTGAAATATTAACTAATGAGCAGAGATTACTAGTTAATCAATACTAAGCCAAAACTTACACCTGAATCGGTGATTAATGCCGTTCCGATTTCATTATTTGCAGCGATTGCAACCGCTGGTGAGGTGAGCGAGTATGCGGTAACGACTTCACCCTTCTTGCCTAACTCTAGAACAACTGGGGTTGCACTCTTCGGCTTCCAAGCTGGCACCCCTTTAATTACGCCGGAGGAGGTGAAGCTTGCCCAGGAGTTTTTATTAGTAGCTACTAAGGCTGATGATTTGGCCAAGTAACGTACATTCCAAACTGGTTTACCAACAGATGTGAACTTAGTGATCGCTGCCTCTGTTTTATTAGAATATGAAACTTTTCCACCTTGTAATAAGCCAGTATCAATTGCGCCCCAACTCCTGGTAGTACTTTTCAGTGTTGCCCGTGCTACCTGCTGCAAAGATCCATCTGAAAAAATCTTGATTGATACAGCATCTACTTTACTAATTGGCTTAGTTTTAAGTAATAAATCACCACTTGCTCCGACTGCGGTAATGCTGCCATCTTTATTTATAATAGCTGAATTAATCTGTGTGGATTTAACTCCATACTTAACTGGTTGCGAGAAGACTCCACTTTTGGTTGCACTTAAATAAAAACCTGTTACTGCACTCTTTTCATAGTGATCACCGAGTACAACTAATTTCTCATTACTGATAAGCAATTGCTTGGGGTAAATAATATTTTGAGCAGCAAACCCAAATGAGTTTAATAAGATTCCAGTACTACTGATCTGCCATAACTTAATTTGGTTAATTGATGAATCTCTTGGTATGACTTGATCTAAAACAATATTATCTGGATTTAAGACCTTACCCGTTGCAGCAAGTGGTGTGGGCGTAGTAATTGAGTTGCTTCCACCAGCAACCCAAATACTGCCATCTATATCTATGGCAACTGAGGATGCTATTTCATTTGCTGCCCCACCAAGACGTAGATTCCAAAGTGGTGCACCTTGCGCGGTATACGCTGCAATAAATCCATCACTTAACCCACCAAGTGGTCCATTTATCCATGCTGAACTAGCAGATTCAGTTGTGCCAACTAAAACAATACTTACTGGAGTTAAGGCTAGATCACTTACCTGATCTGAGTTTAAATATGCAAGCTCCACAATTGGCTTTAGATTCTTCATTACTACAGCGTTTGCAGGGCTTGGTAATAAGGAAAAAATAAATATGACTACAATAAAAACTCTTTTCAAGCCAACTCCTGTGAACGCTTTCTCGCCGCCGACATCGCATCTGTCACAATTTTTTCTAAATTACTGTCAGAAAATACTTTAAGAGCTGCAGCGGTTGTTCCATTTGGACTTGTCACATTTTTTCTAAGAGTTGCAGCATCCAAGCCACTTTCCTGCAACATTGCTGCCGAACCTACTATGGTACCAATTGCTAATTGCGTTGCAAGTTCTTGTGGTAGGCCAAGTTCAGTGGCACCTTTAACTATTGCCTCAATAAAATTAAAGAAATAAGCAGGGCCTGATCCACTTAGTGCAGCTACCGCATCTTGTTGTGATTCGGGTATTTCAATAACTAATCCAGTTGAAGCTAATAAATTTTTAGTTAGAGTTAAATCATCGCTAGATGCACTAGTGCCAGGTGAAATTGCAGATACTCCTTTACCAATCTGAGTCGGCGTATTTGGAATCACGCGTACTACTGGATTTTTTTCAGCTAACTTATCTTCGATAAACTTAATTGTTTTCCCAGCAGCAATTGAAATTAGTAAGGCCTCTGGCTTTAAATTTTTACTTAACTCCTCAAGCGTGCTACCTAAATCCTGTGGTTTAACCGCCAAAAAGATCACATCACAACTCTGGCCAATTTCAGCGATAGACCGCAAATTAACTTTATATGTTGCAGCTATTTCATCTGCTCGCTCACTGATCTTCTCGCTAACACATATCTGCTCTGACTTAACTTGACTAACTAACAGGCTCTTAATTAGTGCAGAGCCCATAACACCAGCACCAATAAAGCCGATGCACTTGTTTGCCACTTCTGATTTCATACTTTAAGCCTACCCAATTAGTCATTAACCACACTTAACCCTTAAACTGCCGTTCTATGGCAGCGACAAAAAGACCAAAAATTAAGTTATCTAAGAATGAGATAGCTCCTAATTTTGTGCGGGATTGGGTTGAATTTATAAACCCAGCAAATCCTGAGGAAATCTTCAAATGTGATATGACCTGGTTGACCTCATATTGGCAATGTATTTATGGCAATGGTTGCTGTGGAATTGATGCAGATAAACCAGATGCTGGGTGTTGCTCTGATGGCGCTTACTACACCAGTAAAGATGATGAGGCACGAACATTAAAAGCTGCTAAAAAACTAAGTAAAGCAACTTGGCAATTTTATGATCAAGCTCGCCCAAAGAAGTCTGGTGGCAAATTACAGATCAGCGAGATTGGGCTAGATAAAGATCGTAAAACTAAAAAAATAAAGGATTCTTGTATATTTTTAAATAGAACTGATTACAAAGCACCTGGCTATACTGGAAGTCCAGGTTGCGTCCTCCACCATTTAGCAGAAAAAGAAGGCGTTCATGTTGTTGAAACAAAACCTGACATTTGTTGGCAGTTACCACTGCGCAGATCATGGGAGACCCGCGAGGTTGGTGATAGCTCTATAACGGTTGTAGTAATTGGTGAGTATGAGCGATTGGCTTGGGGAGAAGGTGGAGCAGATTTTGATTGGTACTGCACAAGTAACGCAGAGGCACACACTGGAAAACTTCCGGTTTACAAATCAAGTAAAGTTGAATTACTTACCATGATGGGTAAGAGTGGGTATGAAGAGCTTGCTAAATTATGTGATAGCCGCGTGGCTGCAATAGCAGCAACCCGTAGGGAACAAAAACGACGTGAGTTGCCACTATTCGTAATCCACCCCGCAACAAAGGCTGCGCAAGAGAGGCAATAGTCAGTAGCAACCGTTAGATTATCGCCATGGCTAAAGCACCTGCAAAAGATCCCTTCCGCTGCGTTGAATGTGGTTGGAGTGCAAATAAGTGGGTTGGCAGATGTGGTGAGTGCCAAGCCTGGGGAAGTGTTGAAGAGATTGCTGCTCCTAAAAAACTCTCATTAGTTGCTGGTGCTGTCACATCTGCTGCTAAGCCAATTGGTGATGTTGATTTAGCAAGTGCAAAAGCAAGAACTAGTGGAGTTGGTGAATTAGACCGAGTTTTAGGAGGAGGGCTAGTACCAGGAGCTGCAATTTTATTAGCCGGTGAACCTGGGGTAGGTAAATCAACACTGCTGCTAACGGTTGCGGCAGAGACTGCTAAGCAAGGCATTCTCGCTCTTTATATAAGTGGTGAGGAATCAGCATCACAGGTAAGACTTCGTGCAGAACGGCTTAACGCAATCGATAAAAATCTATGGCTTGCTGCCGAATCAGATCTGGGCGCGGTAATTGCTCATATTGATTCAGTTAAGCCAGATTTACTAGTTATTGATTCAATTCAAACAATCTCTAGTACAACAGTAGATGGTTCACCTGGTGGTGTTACCCAGGTTAGAGAAATTGCCGCAGCTCTAATTAGAATCGCAAAGGAGCGGGCTATAACTTTAGTGTTAGTTGGACATGTAACAAAGGATGGCTCAATTGCAGGTCCAAGGCTACTTGAGCATTTAGTTGATGTAGTTCTTAACTTTGAAGGTGAGCGTCATTCACGACTTAGATTAATTCGCACTATTAAAAATAGATTTGGCGCCTCTGATGAGGTTGGTTGTTTTGATTTAAATGACTCTGGAATTATCGGGCTTCCAGATCCCACTGGTTTATTCACCTCACGCCATACCGATCCAGTTCCTGGCACCTGTGTAACTGTGGCATTAGAGGGGCGCCGCGCGTTACTTGCTGAGATTCAATCTTTAGTTGGCACAGGTAACTCTGATGGCCGTGATTGGGGTAATTCAAGGCGAGTAACTAGTGGATTAGATAATTCAAGAACTGCTATGACACTTGCGGTTCTAGAGCTTCGCGCTGGAATTAAAATATCGGGCAGAGATGTCTATGTTGCAACTGTTGGGGGTATGAAAATTACTGAACCATCTGCTGATCTTGCAGTTGCGCTCTCAGTTGCATCTGCGGCTAAAGGGTTAGCACTGCCTGCAGATCTAGTTGCAATTGGTGAGGTGGGATTAGCTGGTGAGATCAGAAAGATAACTGGCGCTGCGCAGCGGGTGCAGGAGGCGGCTCGTCTTGGATTTAAGCGAGCAATTGTGCCAATGGGAAGTGATTTAAAGATTGCCGGAATTGAAATATTAGAGGCAGCAAGATTAGAACATGCGATTAGTAAGGTAAAGATTAATTAGATGGTGGATCCACTAAAAATAAGGTGCTGGTAAAACCACCATCAACTGGAATTGCAACACCGGTTATAAAATCACTATCTGAACTACCTAAAAACTTGGCAATACCAGCAAAATCTATTGGCTCTCCCCACCTACCAGCTGGTGTCCTATCAAGTACTTTATTTACAAAATCTGGGAGTGATCTGGTTTGCTCAGTTAATTCAGTTTTAATCCAGCCAGGTAATACGCTATTTACTTGAATATTATCTCGCCCCCAAGAATTAGCTAAACTCATAGTCAGCTGCACAACCGCACCCTTAGTTGCTGAATAAATTGGTGCGATACCAAAGCCAAATACACTAGTAAGGGAACCAACGGTGATTATTTTCCCACCACCTCGTTTTTTCATTGACGGATAGACCGCTTGGCAGCAGTCAAAAACGCCAGTTAGATTAACCTTAATTATGCGATCAACCTCATCAGGTAGGTAGTTTTCTGGAGCTTTACGAATATTTATACCAGCATTAGCAACTAAAATATCAACACCGCCAAACTCTTTTTCGGTATCGATCATTCCTTGATTAATCTGATTTTTATCTGCCACATCAACATTAAAGGCTTTTGCATTAACACCAAGTGATTTTAGTTTCTTAACAGCCGCTTCACTTTTTTCTATATTACGAGCCCAAATTGCAATATCAGCACCAGCTTGTGCAAGGCCGGTAGCAAATCCCAAACCAATACCACCGTTGCCACCAGTGACAACAGCAACTTTGCCCTTAAGGGACATTAGGCAGAGGCTGGGTCGGTTAAATCTTCGAAAGTATCAGGCATTGCAGTTTTAGCAGTTCCTTTAAAGGTAAAGGTCGCCTCAGCAGTCTCATCTGTGACATCTACCAAAATAATCTCTCCTGCTTTTAAATCACCAAATAGCATCTTCTCAGATAGCACATCCTCTAATTCGCGTTGAATTGTTCTGCGAAGTGGGCGAGCGCCAAGTGCTTGGTCATAGCCGCGTTTAGCAAGCAATGCTTTAGCAGCAGTTGTTAATTCAATTCCCATATCTTTTGCACGCAGACGCTCATCTAGGTGAGCAATCATTAAGTCAACAATCTGAACAATCTCTGCCTCAGTTAATTGATGGAAGACCACAATGTCATCAATACGGTTTAAAAACTCTGGACGGAAGTGAGTCTTTAGCTCATCTCCTACCTTTGCCTTCATGCGTTCATAACTACCTTGAGCATCTGCAACATTTGCAAAACCAAGTGATAGTGCTTTAGATATATCACGAGTACCTAAGTTAGTAGTCATAATGATTATGGTGTTCTTAAAATCAACTACCCGGCCTTGAGCATCAGTTAGACGACCATCCTCTAATACTTGAAGGAGGGAGTTAAAGATATCTGGATGAGCTTTTTCAATCTCATCAAATAGCACCACAGAGAATGGACGACGACGCACCTTCTCAGTTAACTGGCCACCCTCGTCATAACCAACATAGCCAGGAGGAGCACCAAATAAACGAGATGCGGTGTGTTTTTCAGAGTACTCAGACATATCAAGTTGGATCAATGCATCTGCATCTCCAAATAAGAATTGCGCAAGAGTTCTCGAAAGCTCAGTCTTACCAACACCAGAAGGTCCAGCAAAAATAAATGATCCGCCAGGACGTTTTGGATCTTTTAGCCCAGCCCGGGTTCGCCTAATTGCTTGCGATAGAGCCTTGATCGCTTGATCTTGGCCAATTACCCGTTTGTGTAATTCATCTTCCATGCGAAGCAAACGTGCAGTCTCTGCCTCAGTTAACTTAAATACCGGAATACCAGTTGCAGTTGATAGGACCTCTGCTATTAACTCCTCATCAACCTCAGCAACTACATCAAGATCGCCAGCTTTCCAATTCTTCTCGCGCTCTGCCTTTTCAGTAATTAAATTCTTTTCTTTATCGCGAAGGGAGGCTGCCTTTTCAAAATCTTGGCCATCAATTGCA